>NZ_RAWT01000001.1:0-122852 GCF_003612005.1 Pyramidobacter sp. CG50-2 | reverse complement strand
TAGATCTCGACGTCCTGAATAGCGTTTCTTCTGAAAAAATAACGCTGGCGGCCGCTTCGGAATCGTACGATTCCGAAGCGGCCGCCGGCGTTATGAAAAGCGTTCGAAAAACTATCCGTTGATCTCCAGCACAGCCTGCACGAAGAATCCCGCTCCGACGGGCAGCGCTTTTTCGTCGAAGACGAAGGCGGGATTATGGAATTTGGGCTGCGCCTGGCCGTCTTCCCAGATCCCCAGGCGGGCGAAACAGGAGGCGGGGATCTTTTCGGAATAGCGGGCGTAGTCTTCCGAACCCATACGCGGCTGTGTCATCGTTTTCACGTGATCTTCGCCCAGCAGTTTTGCCGCGGCGGAACGCATCGCGGCCACGACGTCGGGATCGTTGACCAGCGGCGGGACGCCGTAGGCGTAATCGAGCTCGTGGGTGCAGTTGTAACCGGCGACGATGGAGCCGATCATGCGGTCCAGCGCGTTTCTGATCCTGCTCCGGCTTTCGGGCGTCTGGCAGCGGATGGAGCCGCCGAACGTGACTTCTCCGGGGATGATGTTCTTCGCCGTGCCGCCGTGGAACGTGCAGATCGAGAGGACGACGGGATCGACGGCGTTGAACTGGCGGGTGATCAGCCCCTGCAGGGACGTGACGCAGTTGGCCGCGGCGAGCAGCGCGTCGGCGCCGGAATTGTGCGGATAGGCTCCGTGCCCGCCGACGCCTTTGACGGTGACGGAGAAGGTATCGGACGAGGCCATGCTGGGGCCTTCGCGGAAGGCGATGTCGCCCGTGGCGAATTCGCCGATGCCGTGCTGTCCGAGCATAATGTCTACTTTGGGGTTTTCGAGGCAGCCGAGCCGGATCATCAGCTCCGAGCCGTCCAGCGTCTCTTCGGCAGGCTGGAAGATCAACTTTACGACGCCGCTGAAGCGTTCCCGCATGCTCGTCAGAAGTTGGGCGGCCCCCAGCAGCATGGCGGTATGAGCGTCGTGTCCGCAGGCGTGCATGACCCCGGCTACCTCGGACTGGTCGGGCTGGCCGGCGGCTTCCTGAATGGGCAGCGCGTCCATGTCGGCGCGCAGGGCGATCACTTTGCCCGCGCCGGCTTTTGTGCCGCGGATGAGCCCCAGCACGCCGACTTCGGTGTCGAGCGGCTGGGTTTCCACGCCCATTTTCTCCAGTTCGGCCCTGACGAAGGCCGCCGTTTTGAATTCGTGCATTCCCAGCTCGGGGTGACGGTGGATTATGCGCTTACAACGCACGAGATAATCGCATATGGAGCGGGCTTTTTCCAGTATTTCTGAAGACATTGCGGTTCCTCCTCTTCGAGCGGGATTTTGTTTGTTGCGGCGCATGGAAAATGACGCGGCATTTATTTCGATCTCATGACAAAATAATATACACTTGAGCGAGATTTTTTCAACCATCCTCAATAATATAATAAAATAAAAATACAATATATCAAAAGAATTGCTGTAAGCGAGTGACAGCAATTCTTTGTAATATTTGTATATTAGTCATGATTTTTGCAGAAATATATCTTGCATTTTCTGAAATGCGTTGAATGATCCAGTGCTGAAATGGAAAAAACGAATGATCCGAAACTCTTCTTTGCGTAAAGTTTAAATTTGATAGTCCTTGCTTTTTGTATATTATTTGTTAAAATTTGGTCGGTTCGTGGATATTCTTTTCGGGGAAAAACGTCTGGAGCGCGTGGAACATAGGCGCTTTTTCGCCCTTGAAAGGCCGCGACGTCTTGTGCCATAGTGGGGAAGTGGAGTAAAAGCAGCAGGTATCGCCAATTTAATTCCAGGAAGGGGTTCTTTGTTTATGAAGAGGGCATTCGTTTTGTGTCTCGTCTGTGCCATGTTGTGCGCCGGAACGGCTTTTGCCGCGCAGCGGGGCGAAAACCTCCGCGTCGGCGTCTCCATCGACGCGAAGAACTTTGATCCGCAGAACTCTGTTGACACCTATTCGTTCTCCATGCAGAAGCAGATTTACGAACCGCTGTTCACCGTGGACGGCAAGACCCGCAAGCTGACGCCGGTACTTGCCGAGAGCGTCGAGATCCTTGACGACCACACCTACAAGTTCCATCTGCGCAAAGGCGTCAAGTTCCACAACGGCGAGGAATTCACCGCTGACGACGTGGTCTTTTCCCTCTCACGCGTCACCGATCCCGCCAAGTCAGTCTTCGCCAAGTCGAAGGGCGTGTGGATCGATCCGAAGGGCTTCGAAGTCATCGACAAACACACCGTGATCGTCCGCACGAACGGCCCCGTCGGCGGCTGGCTGGGCTCTATGAAACACCCCTACGCCATGATCATGAACCGCAAGGCTGTCGAAGAAGCCGGCGCCGATTATTTCCGCAATCCCGTGGGGACCGGCCCGTATAAGTTCGTCAGCTGGACCAAGGGCGAAAAAGTCGAAATGGAAGCGTTCGCCGATTACTGGGGCACCAAGCCTTACGCCCAGAAGCTGACCTTTGTGGTCCTTCCCGACGACAGCACGCGCATCATCGCGCTCGAAACGGGCAAGGTCGACATGATCTACGCCGTGCCGCCTTCTGACTTCGAACGTCTGCAAAACAGCGACAAGGTCAAGGCCGTCAAGGCTCCCGGCCTGGTACTGCTGCACCTGGCCATGAACACCGGCAGCCCCAAGCTGAAGGATCCCCGCGTGCGCAAGGCGATCGACGCCGCCATCAACAAGGAAGCCTATGTCCAGGTCGTCTATAACGGAAACGGTATCCCCGGCCAGGGCCCCCTGCCCACGGCCAGTTCATGGTTCCCCGAGGATCCCGAGAAGTGGGACTATAATCCCGAGCTTGCCAAGAAGCTTCTTGCCGAGGCGGGCGTCAAGGATCTGGAGCTGAACCTTTGGGTCATGAACGCCGCCGACCGCGTCAACGGGGCGACGGTGCTGCAGAGCATGCTGGGTGCCGTCGGCATCAAGGTCAACGTCTCGGTGTTCGAGAACGCCGTGATCAACGACAAGGTCCGCGAGGGCAAACACGATCTCTACGCGGCTACCTGGGGCATGCAGACCAACCGCGACGCCGGCGTGTACTGGCAGTCGGTCATCACCACGACCTCCATCGCCAGCACCAACTCGGCCCGTCTTTCCGACCCCGAGATCGACACGCTGATGGACGAAGCCAACCACTGCATCGACGAGGCGGAGCGCGGCAAGGTCTTCCAGAAGATCTGGGACCGCGTCAACGACCTGCATCCCTGGGTCTATCTGTGCCAGGCCGACGAGCTGCACGGTGCGCAGAAGGATCTGATCGGCGTGGACGAGCTCTACGACGGCAAGATCAATCTGCTTTCCAACATCCACTATCCCGAGCAGACTGAACGCGTCAAGTAGAAACGGTCTTTCGTGAGACGGACGGCTGCCTTTGCCGCGGCCGCCCGTCCGTTCGGAAGTTGCTTTTAATCCATTCCCCTATGGATTTTTAGATTTTTCGCGATCATAGATCACAGAGAAAAGGTGATGCTCCCGTGCTGAAGTACGCTATCCGCCGAATTTTTATCCTGATCCCCGTTATCCTCAGCGTCATGTTCATTCTCTTCACGATCCTCTACTTTACGCCCGGAGACCCCGCGCGCATCGCTCTGGGGGAAGAGGCGACTCCCGAAGCGATCGAGTCGTTCCGCGACGAACACGGTCTGAACGATCCGTTTTTCGTTCAGTTTGGGCGCTACGTCTACAATGCGGTGACGAAGTTCGACCTGGGCTATTCCTACAATATGAAGAGTCCCGTCTCGCAGGAACTGGCGATCCGCATTCCCACCACCATGAAGCTGGCCTTCGCAGCCGTGCTTTTCAGCACGCTGCTCGGTCTGCCGCTGGGGATTCTCAGCGCGATCAAACAGTATTCGCTGCTTGACAGCGTTGTGACGGTCTTCATTCTGCTGGGCGTTTCCATGCCGACGTTCTGGACGGGGCTGCTGCTGATCCTGGCCTTCTCGGTCAAGCTGGGCTGGCTACCTTCCATGGGGTTCGACACGCTGAGCGAGATGGTGCTGCCGGTGGTGACATTGTCGGGCTCTTCAACAGCTCTTTTCGCGAAGATGACTCGTTCCAGCATGCTGGAAGTCATTAAGTCGGACTACATCAGAACGGCCCGCGCCAAGGGACAGAAAGAAGGCGTCGTGATCTGGCGTCACGCGCTGCCGAACGCGCTGATCCCCATCATGACCATCATCAGCATGCAGTTCGGAGCTCTGTTGGGCGGTTCCATCGTCACGGAGGCCATCTTCTCCATCTCCGGCGTCGGGCGCCTGATGCTTGAGGCCATAAACCTGCGCGACTATCCGATCATTCAGGGCGGCGTTTTGTTCATCTCCGTGGCGTACTGCTTCATCAACCTTGCCGTCGATCTGCTGTACGCCGTGGTCGATCCGCGTATCCACGTCAAGTAAGGGAAGGTACTGCCATGAAGAACAATTCCATGCTCAAGTACACGATGATCCGCCTGCGCCGCAACTATCTGGCGCTTTTCGGATTGTTCATCCTCGTAGTGCTGATCGTCTGCGCTATTTTTGCCGACCAGCTGGCTCCCTTCGGATATGCCCAGCAGGATTACATGATGATCCGCAAAGCGCCCTCCGCCGTGCACTGGCTGGGCACCGACGAGTTCGGACGCGACATTCTCAGCCGCCTGATCTACGGCTCGCGCATTTCGCTGCAGGTTGGCCTGATCGCCGTCTCTATCTCGCTGGTGGTCGGAGGGCTGATCGGCGCGGTTTCCGGTTACTTCGGCGGCAAACTGGACAACGTGCTGATGCGTCTGATGGACATTCAGATGGCCATCCCCACGATCCTGATGGCGATCGTCATCTCTTCCGTGCTCGGTCCCGGGCTGTTCAATCTGATGGTCGCCGTGGGCATCACTTACATTCCCAAGTTTGCCCGACTGACGCGCGCTTCCGTGCTTTCCATCAAGGATCAGGAGTTCATCGAGGCGGCTCGCGCCATGGGCGCTTCCCATACGCGCATCATCTGTCTGTACATCCTGCCCAACTGCGCCGCGCCGCTGATCGTGCAGTCCACGCTGAGCGTCGCCAACGCGATCCTGTTCGCCGCGACGCTGAGCTTCCTCGGACTGGGCATCCAGCCCCCCTATCCCGAGTGGGGCGGCATGCTCTCGTCGGCCCGCCCGTATCTGCGCAACAGCGCCTACATGAGCATTTTCCCCGGGCTGGCCATCATGTTCACGATCC
The DNA here is from genome assembly GCF_003612005.1 of Pyramidobacter sp. CG50-2. NCBI lineage: Bacteria > Thermotogati > Synergistota > Synergistia > Synergistales > Dethiosulfovibrionaceae > Pyramidobacter > Pyramidobacter sp. CG50-2. The sequence continues at coordinate 117,635 of NZ_RAWT01000001.1, read as the reverse complement.
TGTCTCTGAATTTTCTCGGCGACGGTCTTCGCGACGCCCTCGACCCCAAGCAGAAACGGTAGGTGGACGCTATGAGCGAAAACAAAGACATTCTTCTCGACATAAGGGATCTTTCCGTTCAGTTCAACACGGATTCCGGCCTAGTCAAGGCGGTCAACCACCTGAACCTGCAGCTTGAGCGCGGCAAGTCTCTGGGATTTGTCGGCGAGACGGGTGCCGGCAAGACGACGACGGCGCTTTCGATTTTGCAACTGATCCAGACGCCTCCCGGCGAGATCACCAGCGGCGAGATCCTGTTCAACGGGGTGGATGTGCGGCGGATGACGGAGGCGGAGAAGCGCCGTCTGCGCGGCGGCGACATTTCCATGATCTTCCAGGATCCGATGACGTCGCTCAATCCGATCATGACGGTTGAAGAGCAGATCATGGAGATGGTCTCTCTGCACCTCAACCTGAAGGGCGAGGCGGCCCGCGAGCGCGCCATCGAGATGCTGCGTCTGGTCGGCATCCGTCCCGAGCGCGCCAAAGACTTCCCCCACCAGTTTTCCGGCGGCATGAGGCAGCGCGTGGTGATCGCCATCGCCCTGGCTTGCCGCCCGCAGCTGATCATCGCCGACGAGCCGACCACGGCTCTGGACGTGACGATTCAGGCGCAGGTGCTGGAGTTGATCAAAAAACTGCAGCAGAGCGAAAAAACGTCGATGCTGCTGATCACGCACGATCTGGGCATCGTCGCCGAAACCTGCGACAGTGTAGCGATCATGTACGGCGGGCATCTGGTGGAGTACGCCGGCATCAAGGAGCTGTACACCAATCCGAGGCATCCCTATACGCAGGGGCTGTTCAACGCCGTTCCCACGCTCGAGAGTCCTCTCGGCAGCCGTCTGGCCGTGATCCCCGGCCTGCCCCCAGACCCGACCAATCTGCCCCAGGGCTGTTCTTTCTCGCCGCGCTGTCCCTATGCCAGGGATGTCTGCCATGAGCGCGCCTGCGGCATGCGCGAGGCGGCCCCGGGACATTTCGTGGACTGCCACTTCCCGCTGACGCCCGAATCCGGCAACGCGTTTCTTGAGCGTCCTTCCAAGGAGGCCGAATAGCCATGAGCGATAATCTGATTGAGATCAAACACTTGAAAAAATACTTTCACGTCTCCAGCGGTCTGCTTCACGCCGTCGACGACGTTTCCCTGGACATCCCCCGCGGCAAGACGTTGGGGCTGGTCGGCGAGTCGGGATGCGGCAAGTCCACTCTGGGGCGCGTCATTATCGGCCTGCTCAAGGCGAGCGGCGGCGAGGTGTTCTTCAACGGCGAGGATTCGCTCAAGTTCGACGGCGCCAAGCGGAGCGAGTTCCGCCGTCACGCCCAGATCGTCTTTCAGGATCCGTTTTCTTCGCTGAATCCGCGTATGTCCGTGTCGCAGCTCATCTCGGAGCCTCTGATCATCAACGGTATCTGCCGTTCCAGAAAGGAACTCGACGACAAGGTCGGGGAACTGATGGATCTTGTCGGCCTGGCTTCGCGCCTGTCCACTTCGTTCCCTCACGAACTTGACGGCGGCCGCCGTCAGCGCATCGGCATCGCCCGCGCGCTGGCGCTCGACCCCGAGTTCATCGTGCTCGACGAGCCGGTCTCGGCCCTGGACGTGTGCATCCAGGCGCAGGTGCTCAACTTGCTGGCCGATCTGCGCGAGCAGCGCGGCTACACCTACCTGTTCATTTCGCACAATCTTTCCGTCGTCCGTTACGTTTCCGACGAAGTCGCGGTCATGTATCTCGGCAACGTGGTGGAGAAGGCCGACAACAGCACGCTGTTCAAAGCGCCGCTGCATCCCTACACGCAGGCGCTGCTTTCAGCCGTGCCGATCGCCAGCGTCGGGCCGAAGAAGCAGCGCATCATCCTCGAGGGCGACGTACCCAGTCCGGTCAATCCGCCCGAGGGGTGCCGCTTTGCCGGACGTTGCTCGCAGCACGAGGAGATCTGCACGTGCCAGACGCCGCCTCTGGTGGAAGTGGAACCGGGACATTTCGTGGCCTGTCACCGCCTGAAGGATCAGCTTGTCTGCCATGCCTGAGCGCGACGGTCAGGCTGCCGCGCCGCAGAAGACGCTGCGCTGGTTCTGCGGCGTTCCCGTGCTCACCAATCCGCTGATCCTGATTGATCTGTTCGCGGCGGCGGTGATCCTGTGGTTCGCTACGGTGCTGGTCATGGCGCTTGCCCAGGTCATGTTCGGCGCGGGGGCGCTGCAAGGTTCGCATCTCACGGCGGCTTCGATCTACGCGAGTTATCTGACGGCGCTGGTGCTGTTCCTGTTCGCCGTCGTGTGCGCGGTCTTTTACCGCCGCGGCTATGTGATGTTTTATCGCTTTGAGCAGAACGGCGTCTTCATGGAAACGATCCGCGCCCGAAAAGTTTGCGGCGCGGAGGGGGTTCACGTCCGCCCCTTCGCCGTAGGCGAGCCGTCGGAGATCGTCCGCAGCGTGACGAAAGACGTGAGCTGGGACGATGTGAAAGGCGTCAGGGAGCTGCGGGGAATGAAATCGTTTCAGCTTCGGGGGAAACGGGGCCGGCTCGCGCAGGTTTATTGCCCCGACGACGAAACGTATCGAAAAGCCCTTGACTTTGCGGGAGAGAAGGTTGGTCATCATGCTTAAAAGCGGCAAACATACCATGAACGAGCAGGTGTATCTGAGCCTGCGCAACGATATCCTGACTGGCCGCTACCGCGACGGTCAGCAGCTGTTGCAGGCCGATCTGGCGGAGCAATACCACGTCAGCCGCATCCCTGTGCGAGAGGCGCTGATGCAGCTTTCGAGCGAAGGGCTGGTCGAGATCATCCCCTACAAGGGCGCGGTCGTCGCCTCGTTCTCCCTCGACGAGCTGCACGAGATCTTCGAGATCCGCTATTCGCTGGAATCCCTGATCCTCCGCTACGTGGTGCAGAATATCACCGAGGAGGCGGCCGGACGCGTTCACAATCTGCTGTTCGCTTCGACGCGGACGCCGCCCGAAGAACGCAGCCGCAAGACGAACTGGGAATTTCACCGCGCCCTCTACGAGATCGCCAACAAGCCGCGCTTGTTGGATCTGATCGAATCCCAGTACAACAAGATCGACCGCTACGTGCAGATGGACATCACCAAACCCAGCGCGCAGGAGTACGCTTTCAAATCTCACGATGCGATCCTCCAGGCCTGCCGCGCCGGCGACACGGTCGAAGCCACGGTGCTGCTGCACGAGCATATGGTGACCGCGCTGCGCCGCCTCGACCTCTTCCTGCAGGAAAAAATCAGCGCGCCTGCGCCGGATGAGTCCTTTACGCTGTTTCCGCCGTTGATCAACCGCCGCGCTTCGGAACAGATCCTCATGTCAAAACAGTCGTCGGTTTGAACGCAGGTTTTCAGACGGCTCAGCCGCCAAATTTATAAACTGTCTTTTGCTGCATGAAAAAATTTTTAGGAGGTTTTATGAATGTTCACGCACAAGCAGAGAATCGAAAACGCCCTCGCCCTGAAGGAAAATGACCGTACGCCGTACAGTATGTGGATGCACTTTCCCAACCGCGACCGCCATCCTCGCCGCCTGGCCGAACTGGCGCTCGCCAATCAGAAGAAGTATGACCTCGACTTCATCAAGTACATGCCCTTCGGCTTGTACACCACTATCGACATGGGCGTCGATCTCGACGTGTATCCTGGCTTCGAAAAGGCTCCCACGCTGCACGAGCCTGTCATCAAGGACGTGAAGGACTGGGATCGGATCCGTCCCGTCAGCGGCGTCCGCGGCGAGTACGCCGTCGTGCTCGAATCGCAGCGCATCCTCATGGAGATGATGGACGAACACGTGCCGTTCCTGCAGACGCTCTTCAGCCCCGCTACCACGCTGGCCAAAATGTGTTCGCCCGCTGCGCTGGTCAAGCACATGCGCGAAGATCCCGCTCGAGTCCACCGCGTGCTGGAGATGGTCACCGATACCACCATCCAGTTCGCCCGCGCTTCCGCGGCGCTTGGCGCCGACGGTTTCTTCTACGCCACGCAGCTTTCGGGACGCAAAACGATGGAGAAGGCGGAGCATGAGGAGTTCGTCATGAAGTACGACCTTGAGGTGCTGAACGCCGTTAAAGACCTTACTTGGTTCAACGTGCTGCACATGCACGGCGCCGAAGTGCGCATCGACGAAGTGCAGCATTATCCCGTGCAGGGGCTGAGCTGGCACGACCGCGACGACGGTCCTTCCATGGAGGAAGTGCGCACGTACAGTTCGAAGGCGTTCGTCGGCGGCCTGAGCTGGGGCGAGAACTGGCTGACCAAGACGGAAGAACAGGTCGCCGCTGAAGTCCGGGAGATGTATGGCTGCAAGGGAGTCATCCTTGGCCCCGGCTGCGTCATCGAGCCCCACACGCCTGAGAAGTTCCTCGAACTGGTCCATCGGACGATTCTCGAGTGTGCTGGCAAGAGCTGTTGTTGCAAATAAAATCTGCAAACGTCAGAAAGAGGTTTAAGATCATCCATGTTTACCATTACCGAATTTCTTCGTCAGGAAGTCAAACCGGCCCTGGGCTGCACCGAGCCGGGGGCCGTGGCTCTGGCCGTCGCCAAGGCGTGCGAGCAGCTGAGCGGATTGGCCGAGCGCGTGGAAGTGGTCGTCAGCGACAACATCTTCAAGAACGGCATCGCCGTCGGCGTGCCCGGCACCAACGGCGCGCGCGGCAACGAGATTGCCGCGGCGCTGGCCGTGTTCTGCGGTCACAGCGCTTACAGCCTCGAAGTGCTCAAGGACGCCACGCCCGAAGATCTGGCCCACGCCAAGGATTTCATCGCCGCAGGCCGTCTGAAGCTGACAGCCAACGGCAAGGGCGGCGTCTACGTGGAAGCTGCGGCGTATCGCGGCGACGAAGTCGGCGTCGCCGTGATCGAGCAGACCCACGGCAACATCACGCTGGTGAAGAAGAACGGCGAAGTCGTCTTTCAGGCCGTGCCGCACTGCGACGGCGCCGTGTCGGCAGCTCCCGCGAAAACGCTCTCCGTTCCCGACCAGGTGAAAGAGATGGATTTCGAGGAACTCGTCGCGCTCGCCGGCCGGCTCTCTCCCGAAGACATCGACTACGTGTGGCAGGGCATCGACATGAACATGAGGATCTCCGATTACGGCTTCGAGAACGACGTCGGCCTGGGACTGGGGCGGACTGTCAGAGCCGCGGCCGGAGCGAACTACGAAAACGATCTGGCCGCCCAGGTGAAAGCCGTTTCCGCGGCGGCCTCCGACGCGCGCATGGCCGGCGTGGCGCTGCCCGTGATGAGCAGCGCTGGCAGCGGCAATCACGGCATCACCGCGATCCTGCCCGTCTACGTTGTCGGCACGGCGAAACATAAATCTCGCGAAGAAATCGCCCGTGCTGTGGCGTACAGCCATCTGGCGACGAGTTTTGTCAAGAGCCGCATGGGGCGTCTCAGTCCCGTGTGCGGCTGCGCCGTGGCAGCCGGAGCCGGAGCGGCCGCGGGCATCGTCAACGTTATGGGCGGCACGGACGCTCAGGCCAAGAAAGCCATGGAACTTGTGCTCGGCAACATTACCGGCATGCTCTGCGACGGCGCCAAGGAATCCTGCGCGCTCAAAGTGGGCACTGGCGCGACCGAAGCGTTTTACGCCGCGCAGATCGCCCTGGCCGGCGGCGGCATGGCCGTGTCGCAGGGCGTCGTCGACGTGAACAGTTTCACCCGCACCGCCGAGAACGCGGCCAGATTGAACCGCGAAGGCATGAAGGACGTCGACCACACCATCATCGACATCATCACGCACCGCTGAAAAAAATCGCAAAAGAAAAGCTGACCTCCGAACCGTAAACGACGGCGCGGAGGTCAGCTTTTTTGCGGCGGGGCTAAATTTTGAATCCGTACAGCCGCGAGTATTTTTCGTTCAGGTAATCCAGATAGGGGCCGGCGTCGAGTTCGCTTCCGGCGACGCGCTTCATCAGTTCGGGCGAGGTGAAGCAGCAGCCCCAGCGGAACAGATGGTCCTGCATCCAGCCGTCGATGGCGCCGATATCGCCCGCGGCAAGGCGCGCAAAGGCGTCGGGGCGTTTTTTCAGCAGCGCGGCGCGCCACTGGCCGCCGTAGATGTTGCCGAGCGCGTAGCTCTGGAAGTAGCCGATGTAGTCGCCGGCCCAGTGGATATCCTGCAGGATCCCTTCCAGGTCGTCGGCGGGGCGGATGCCGAGCGTGCGTTCGTAAGCGTCGTTCCACGCGTCGGCAAGGTCTTCCGCTGTGAGAAGCCCGGCGAAATAATCGCGTTCCAGCTCGAAGCGGACGATGATGTGCAGGCTGTACGTCACTTCGTCGGCGGCCGTGCGCTTGAGGCTGGGCGAGACGGCGTTGACGCCGGCGTAGAAATTTTCCGGCGGCAGGTCTTTGAATTCGGGCAGCGCGGCTTGCAGCGCTCCGTAATGGCACTGCCAGAATTCGCGGCTGCGGCCGACGATGTTTTCGTAAAAGCGCGCTGCGCCTTCCTGCAGCGCGCCGGTCGTGCCGCCCCACAAGCCCTCGCCGCGCAGCGCGGGATCGGTGCGGCTGGAGTACATGGCGTGCCCGCCCTCATGCAGGAGCGTGAAGATCATCTCGATCCGTCCGAGACGCCCCGTGGAAATGCGCGAATCGAGGGGCCCCGGGCGGTTGGTCATGCCGTGGACGGCGCGGTCGTTGAAGGTCGCCGTCTCCGGATCGAGCCCGTTCCAGCAGGCCAGCCGGCGTCCGAGCGCCATGACCGAGTCGGCGTCGTACTCGCGGTTCATGAAATCGCGGGAAATCGTTTTGCCGGAAGAGCGGATGCGTTCGATCAAGGCGACGATGCCGGCGCGCAGCCTCGCGAATTCTCGGCTGATATCGCCGGTTTTGACGTCTTCGTCGGTCAGCCCCACGAGCGTGTCGAAAACGGGCAGGTCGGGGGAGAGAGCTTGGGCGATCTCGGCTTTCAGAGCGAAGGCCCGTTTCAGCCACGGCATGAAGATCCGATAATCGCGCTTTTCGCGCGCTTCGTTCCAGGCGTTCAGCACGTCGGCTTTGATCAGCGTGAACTCGCGCAGCGTGTCGGCTGGGATCATGACGGCGTTGCGGTAATCGCGCCGGAAGATGCGCGCCTGGGCGCGGTCAGCGTCGCTTTCGATCTCCGCAAGGGGCACGCCGTCAAGGTACGCGGCGGCTCGGCGGGCGTCGTCGGAGGCGTAGAGCTTCGCTTTCTGCGCCCCGAAAAAAGCGCTCATCTCCTGACGGTACGCGCCGCCGCGGCGGGGCAGAGAAGTCCATTGGTCGTACTGAAGCAGCCCGTTCAGCGAACGGTAATAAACGGCCGTTTGATTGACCGCTCGGGCGGTCCGCAATGCTTCGTCGAAGTCCATGCTCGGCCTCCGCTCACTTTTCGTAATGATGGATCAGCGCCTGCGTGCCAAGGTCGCCCATGCCGCGCGCCGTCACGTCGAGACAGTTGCGCAGCGCGGCCTCGAGCACGTCGAGGGCGAGTCCGGCGCTTCGGGCTTCTCCGGCGGCGATGCGCAGGTCTTTGGCCAGATATTTGACGAAAAAGGTGGGCGAGTCGTCGCCGGAAATGATCTTCGGTCCCAGCGCGTTCAGTTGCCGGCTGGCGGCGGAACCGCTGCTGACGAGCCCGAAAAGGCGGCTCAGGTCAAGGCCGGCCCGGCGGGCGTAGGCGAACGACTCGCAAATGCCCGAAAGCGTTCCGGCCACGAGGATTTGATTGGCCGCCTTGGCGTGCTGGCCTTTCCCCGCCGGCCCCATAAAGTCCGCTTTTGCCCCCATGGCCGAAAAAAGAGGCCGGCATCTTTCGAAATCCGCCGCCGCGCCGCCGACGAGGAACGACAGCGTCCCTTCCGCCGCTCCCTTCGCTCCGCCCGTGACGGGCGCGTCGAGCGCGCGCAGCCCGCGCTTTTGCCCCTCGGCGAAGATCCGTTCCGCCAGCGCCGGGCTGGAGGTGGTCATGTCGATCAGGAACGTCCCCGGACGCGCCGAATCCATCAATCCGCCCGGAGCGAGATAAACCTGTTCCACGTCGGCGGGCGCGCCGAGCATGGTGAGCGCGACCGCGGCGGAGCGGACGCAGTCGGCGATGGAATTGTGAAGGCGCGCGCCGGCGTCGATCAGATCCCGCGCCTTTTCCGGATGCCGGGCGTAAACGTGCAGTTCGTATCCGGCGTTCATGAGATTGCGGGCCATGGGCTTTCCCATGATGCCCAGGCCGATGAAGGCGAGCGCTTGGTTCATTTTGTTTTCTCCTTTTTCCCGACGGCGAAATTTTTTTCCGCGTGTGTCGCGTGAGATACGGTTCTGTCCGCCCGCGAACGCGGCTTACGCCGGATCTTCATGCCAAAACGGTCCCGCCGCTATTATGCCACAAGATCTCGAGCTAAGCCATTGCGGTTCGAGAAAGAGAACGCTTTCTCCGAACGAATCCCGGTTTATCAAAACTTTAGTTTTGTAAAACTCATTAGATAATATGGAAGTTCATCTTGACAGCGTCCCAAGGCAATGATAATATCGCTTCAGTTTTCATCGAGTGATAAATAATAGTTTATTCATGCATCGTATTGAGGTGAAAAAATATGAATTTATGGGGAGGGCGCTTTCAAGGCGCCGAAGACGAGCTGATGAAGGCCTTCGACAATTCGCTGCCGCTGGGCAAGCGCTACTGGAAGGAAGACATCGAAGGCAGTCTCGCGCACGCGGCCATGCTCGGCGCCTGCGGGATCATACCGAAGGAAGACGCCGAGGCGATCCGGGAGGGACTGCAGGGGATCATGAGCGACATCGAAAGCGGCGCGCTCGCGATCGGCGACGAAGGCTACGAGGACATCCACAGCTTTGTGGAGCTGAATTTGACGAAGCGCATCGGCGAGGCGGGCAAAAAGCTCCACACGGCGCGCAGCCGCAACGACCAGGTGGCCGTGGATTCGAAGCTCTTCGCCGAAAACGCCGCCGCGCAGGTGGAGGAGAAGCTGGACAAACTGTGCGGCGCGCTCAAAGCCAAAGCCGACGCCAATCCCTGGCTGATGCCGGGCTACACGCACCTGCAGCGCGCACAGGCCGTCACCTTCAAACACACGCTGGCGGCCTTCGAGCGCATGTTCCAGCGCGACCGCAAGCGCCTGCGCAACGCCGTGGAGATTATGATGGAGGACTGTCCGCTGGGCTGCGGCGCGCTGGCGGGGACCACGCATCCCATCGACCGCGGCATGACCGCCGCGGCGCTGGGGTTCAAAAAGCCCTGCGACAATTTCCTCGACGGCGTCAGCGACCGCGATTATTTCTGCGAGCTGCTCGGCGTCTTCGCGATCGTCCTCATGCACCTCAGCCGCCTGAGCGAGTCGATCATCCTCTGGTGCTCGCAGGAATTCCATTTTGTCACGCTCAGCGACGCCTATTCCACGGGCAGCAGCATCATGCCCCAGAAGAAGAACCCCGACAGCGCCGAACTGATCCGCGGCAGCGCGGGGCTGGTCTACGGCTCGCTGATGGCGATGCTGACGGAGATGAAGGGTCTGCCGCTGGCCTACAACAAGGACATGCAGCTCGACAAGCGGGCCTTTCTGCCGGCGCTGGACGACACGCTGATGTGCCTCGAGATCATGAGCGGCATCGTCGCCACGATGACCGTCCATCCCGAGGCCATGAAAAAGGCGCTTCACGACGGTTTCCTCAACGCCACCGAGCTGGCCGACTACCTCGTCAAACGCGGCGTGCCCTTCCGCGACGCCCACGCCGTCGTCGGCGCGGCGGTGCTGCTGTGCGAGAAAAAGGGCTGCGCGATCGAGGACCTGCCGCTGGAAGAACTGCGTAAACTCAGCCCCGCGATCGGCGCGGACGTGTACGGCCAGCTGGATTACGAAAACACGATCAAACTGGGCGTCAAGAGCCAGATGCTATGAAGATCTGCGTCGTCAATCCCGACAGCGGCCTCGACGCGGCGGGGCTGAAACTGAGGGTCGAGCGGCTGCGGCGCTTTGCGCGCCCCGATACGGAGATCGTCATGGTCTGCCCGCGCAAGAACAATCTCTGCGTCGATTCGTGCCTCGACGCGGCGCTGGACGCGCCGGAGATCGCGGAGATGGCGCTGCGGGCGCAGGCTGACGGCGCCGACGCGGTGTGCCTGTACTGTTTCAGCGATCCCGGCTTCGACGCCTGCCGGGAACTGCTTCGCGTTCCCGTCGTCGGCGGCGCGCAGGCCGCGGTGCTGCTGGCCAGCCAGCTGGCCCTCAGCTTTTCGGTGCTGACCACGTCGGCGCGGCGGATCCCGCAGAAAAAAGCGTTTCTCCGCGCGCTCGGCGCCGATCCCGCCAGGATCGCGAGCGTGCGCGGCGTCGAGCTGCCGCCGAACGTACCGCGGGAGCGGAGCGAAATCGTCGAGATCCTCGAGGCGGGCGGACGGCGGTGCGTCGAAGAGGACGGAGCCGGCGCGGTGATCCTCGGCTGTCTCAGCTTCGCCGGCATGGGCGCGGAGCTGACGGAGAGGCTCGGCGTGCCGGTGATCGACCCCGCCGCCGCGCTGATCGCCACGGCCGAATCGCTGATCGTTCAGGGACTCAGCCACAGCAAGCGGAGCTGGCCCGAGCCGCCGTCGGCGCGGCGCTTCTGGGGCGCGGGAATCATCGAAAATCGAACGCCATATTATTTAATCAAGGTTTAATCTAAGGAGGAATAAAACATGAAATCCAGCGTCAAAAAATTTGCCGCCGGCGTTGCGGCGGTCATGCTGTGCGCCGTATCGGCCTGTGCGGCCAAGCCGCTCGAAGGGCAAAAGCTGAAGATGGCGGTCAGCCCCACGTTCCCGCCTTTCGAGTTCGAGCAGCTTGATGAGCGGGGCAACGCCCGCATCGTCGGCTACGATATCGACATGGTGGACGCGATCGCCGCGGAACTCGGCTTTACCTACGAGCTGGTGCACACCAACTTCAAGGGGCTGATGGGCGAGCTGGCCAGTCACCGCGTCGACTTCGTCGTCTCCGGCATGTCGCCCACCGAGGAACGCAAAAAGACCGTCGATTTCTCCGTGCCCTACTATTATTGTCAGACTTCGATCATCCAGCACAAGGGAACCAACATCAAGACCGTGGCGGACCTGAAGGGCAAAAAGATCGCCGCCTCCTTCGGCACTCAGTACGCCGACTTCGCCGAAGCGGCGGGCGCCGTCGTCGCCGCGATGGACAGCAGCACGTACAGCATGCAGGAGCTCCTGGCCGGCCGCGCCGACGGCGTGGTGCAGGACGCCGCCTCCGCTTCCATCCGCGTCAAGCAGCATCCCGAGCTCGAGTACTTTGTGCTGCCGCAGGACGAACTCGACAAGGTGCAGGGCGGCAACGTCTCCGACTGTTTCGCCGCCGTGTTCCCCAAGGGCTCGAAACTGGAACCGCTGTTCACCGGGCAGATCGAAAAGATGCAGGCCGACGGCACGATGAAGGCCATTTACGAGAAGTGGATCGGCCCCTGGCCCTACGACGCCAAGCCGCTTCAGGGCAAGCACTACAAGCTGGCGATCAACGCCACCTTCGCGCCGTTCGAGTTCGCCCGGGTGAACGACACGGGCGAGAGCGTCATCGCCGGTTTCGACATCGACGTGCTCGACGCCATCGCCGCGGCGCTCGGCTTTACCTACGAGATCAAGGACATGAACTTTTCCGGCCTGATCGGCGAGCTGCACAGCGGCCGCGCCGACTTCGTCATCTCCGGCCTGTCGGATACGGAAGAGCGCCGCAAGAGCGTCGATTTTTCCGTTCCCTATTATTTCTGCAAGACCGCCATCATCTCGCCGGCCGCCGCGCCGCTGAAGACCATGGCGGAGATGAAGGGCAAAAAGATCGCTACCGTGTTCGGCACCGAGTACGCCAAAGTGGTCGAGGCTTCCGGTTCTGTTCCGACGCTGCTCGACAACAGCACCATGGTCACCCAGGAACTGCTGAACGGGCGCGTCGACGGCGCCGTCATGGACGCCTCGCAGGCCAAGACCAAGTGCGAGCAGAACGAGGGCTACGTGTACCACGTCATCCCCAACGAAGAGCTCGAAAGCGCTCATTACGTTTCCGGCGCGTATTCCATCGCCTTTCAGAAAGGTTCCGAGCTGATCCCTCTGTTCAACGCCCAGATCGAGAAGATGTTCGCCAGCGGGCGGATGAACGAGCTGATCGTCAAGTGGATGGGCGAGGAGTTCGTGAAGTAACTTTTTTTCGAAAAAAGAGCGGCCGAGGGGCGCGCCGCCGTGCGGGGATCCCTTCGCCCCTGTGCGGCGGGCGCGCCGCGCGTCGCCGCGGCGGCTTTGCGAAACGCCGCAGGAAGGAAGAAACAATTGAGAAAGAACTTTTTCAACCGGAGAAAAACGGCGCCCGCATGGCTGGCATGCGCCGTCCTGCTGGCTCTGGCGGGGCTGGCGTGGGCCGCGCCGGCCCCGGCTCGGCGGTTCGCGCTGCACTTCGAACGCATCTGGCCCTATTACAAAGTCTTTTACCACGGCATGATCAATTCGCTCGAGGTGACCTTCATGTCCGTGATCATGGGTTCGGTCTGCGGCACCGTCCTGGCGCTGCTCAAAGTCTCGCGCCTCGGGCCGCTGTCGTGGTTCGCCACGGCCTACACCTCGGTGTTCCGCGGCACGCCGCTGATGGTGCAGCTGTTCCTCGTTTATTTCGCCACGCCGCAGCTCTTCGACTACCAGATCCCGGCCTTCAACGCCGTGGTGCTGACCTTCGGGCTCAACTCCGCCGCCTACGTGTCCGAGATCCTGCGCGGCGGCATCCAGTCCATCGACGTCGGCCAGCGCGAGGCCGCCATGGCCCTGGGCGTGCCCTACCGCGCCATGATGTTCGACATCGTCATTCCCCAGGCGCTGCGCACCGTGCTGCCGTCGCTGGTCAACGAGCTCATCGCCCTGCTCAAGGACACCTCCATCGTCGCCACCATCGGCATGCTCGACATGATGCGCGCCGCCCAGACCGCCATGAACTCCACTTATCTGGCCTTCGAGCCGTTCATCGTCGTCGCCGGCATGTACTACGTGCTCGTGATGATCTTCACGGTGATCGCCTCACGCCTGGAGAGGAGGCTGCACAAAAGTGATCGAAATTAAAAACTTGAAAAAACAATTCGGCTCCCTCGAGGTGCTTCGGGGCGTGAATCTAAAGATCGACGACGGCGAAGTGGTGTCCGTCATCGGCCCCTCCGGCTCGGGCAAGTCGACGCTGCTGCGCTGCATCAACCTGCTCGAAACGCCCACGTCGGGACAGGTCGTCATCGACGGGGTGGATATCACCGAAAGAGGCGTGGACATCCAGAAAGTGCGCGAGAACGTGGGCATGGTGTTTCAGCACTTCAACCTGTTCCAGAACAAGAACGTGCTCCAGAACATGATCTACGCGCCCATGAAAGTGCGCGGCCTTCCCGAGGCGCAGGCCGTCGAAAAGGCCATGAGGCTGCTCGAGCGCGTCGGCCTGGCCGACAAAGCCCGCGCTTATCCTTCCATGCTCTCCGGCGGCCAGCAGCAGCGCGTCGCCATCGCCCGCGCCCTGGCCATGGAACCGCGCACGCTGCTTTTCGACGAGCCCACTTCGGCGCTCGATCCGGAAATGGTCAAGGAAGTGCTCGACGTGATCCGCAGCCTGGTTTCCACGGGCATCACCATGGCGATCGTCACCCACGAGATGGGCTTCGCCCGCGAGGCTTCCGACCGCGTCTGCTTCGTCGACGAGGGCGTGATCGCCGAAGACGCCGCGCCGTCTGAGTTCTTCTCGTCGCCGCAGTCGGCGCGCGCCCGGCAGTTTTTGGAAAAAGTGCTTTAGACGCAGAGAAACGGAGACTGAAAAAATGGAAGACAGGCTTCTCTGGAAAGACGGCGCCCGCTGCGCCGTGATGCTGACGTTTGATCTCGACGGGGACACCACGTGGAAGAACGGCAACGCCCACTACGAAGGCGGCGACAAGTTCCTGAAAGCCCGCTCGGTAGGGCTTTACGGCCCCAACCGCGGCGCGCACGCCATCCTCGACCTGCTGAAGGAATACGGCGTTCCCGGCACGTTCTTCGTGCCCGGCAAAGTCGCCGAGGAGAACCCCGAGCTGATCCGCCGCATCGACGCCGAAGGGCACGAGATCGGCCAGCACGGCTACACGCACGAAATGTTCTTCAACTGCGGCCGCGAGCGGCAGATCGAGATCGTCGAAAAGTGCCAGAACATCTTCTGCGACCTGATCGGCAAACCGGCCCGCGGCTTTCGCACCCCGTCCGGCGACTGGTCGCTGGACACGCCGCGCCTGCTGTACGAGCGCGGCGTCGACTACAGCAGTTCGATGCGCGGCAACGACCGCCCCTATCACACCGCGATCGACGGCGAAAAGACCGATTTCATCGAGATCCCTACGCGCTGGGAACTGGACGATTACGTGGCCACCGCCTACAATTATTTCCCCGCCGAGCCCGACGGGCAGGACCGCATCTCCGGCTACGACCTGGTCTACGACAATTTCTCGCGCGAGTTCGACGGCTATTACGAATACGGCCTGTGCTTCGTCAGCATGATCCATCCGCAGGTCACCGGCACTCCCGGCCGCCTGCGCATCCTCGAAAAGCTGATCCGGCATATCAAGGAGCGAGGCGACGTCTGGGTCGCGCGCGGCGGCGAAGTGGCGCAGTGGTACCGCGAACATTACGACCGCGAGGAGGTCCTGAAAAATGCCTGAAATCGAGTGGAAGGACGGCGCCCGCTGCGCCGCCATGATCACCGTCAACCTCGACGCCGAGAATTTCTGGCTGGCCGTCGACCCCGACGTCTCGAAACGCCCGAAGACTCTGTCCATGGGGCAGTACGGTATGGACCGCGGCCTGCCGCGCCTGCTGGAGCTTCTTGACGATTTGGATATCAAGGCCACGTTTTTCGTGCCCGGTTCGACCGCCGCGGCCTACGCCGAAAAAGTGAAAGACGTCGCCGCCCGCGGCCACGAGATCGCCCTGCGCGGCTGCGAACTGCTCAACTGGGGCCTGCTGCCCGCCGAGCGGGCCGCGGCCGACATGGAAAAAGGCGCCGCCGTCCTCAAAAACGTCGTCGGCGAGCAGCCCAGAGGCTACCGCGCCCCCATCGCCGAGTTCACCCTCGACACCCTGCGCGCCGCCCATGCCAACGGCGCCGTGTATTCCAGCAGCCTCAGCAGCGACGACCGCCCCTTCTGGCTCGATCTGGGAAACGGCGAAAAACTGCTGGAGATCCCCGTTCACTGGGCGCTTTACGACCTGCCGTACTTCGCCTTCAACTACCACCCGCCCATGCCGAAGGGACAGGGGCGGATCGCAAATTACTCTCAGGTCTTCAACAACTTCCGCGAGGAGTTCCTCGGCTGCGCCGAGCGCGGCCTCTGTTACGTGCTCCAGCTCGACCCGCAGACCGCCTGCACTCCCGGCCGCATGCCGCTGCTGCGAGGACTGCTGGGCGAGATCAAGCAGAGCGACGCGGCCTGGCTCGCCACCGGCGGCGAGATGTACGATTACTGGTCCGCCGTTTATCCCGCGAAGTAGCGCCTTCCTGCGAAACGGGAAAGGTAGTTCTCCCCGCCGCCATCTTTGCGCGGCGCGTTTCAAAGCCGCGGCCGCAACTTGTCAAAAAACGCCCGCCTGTGTTATAATGCCCTTTGTCCGCGGAGGGGTGTCCGAGTGGTCGATGGTGCTTGCTTGGAAGGCATGTGTACCTTAGGGTACCGGAGGTTCGAATCCTCTCCCCTCCGCCAATGTTTCTTCATTAGACCCCAGGAAAGATGGAATTCAGTATAAAATCGTCAAGGCCCTGCAAATAGATGCAGGGCCTTTTGTCGTATCTGAAGATCATGGTCAGAAGGCGTCGAAAAAATCGACGATACCGGTTGCCCGAAAAACACCGGAACTTATACTGAACCTGAGCAATATTACCTTAGTATGATTATAGGATCTATTGCGAAAGTTTAGGCTTTTAATCGAATCAATTCCATGGTAAAACTAACATGCGCGTTCATGGTACAATAAAAACAGCGCTTGTCCTTGCGAAAATACCCTGACGCAACGGGTCTGAAACAAGGGTCTTCCGTTCTTCTCCACGGTGCGATCTCTCTGGCGCGGTTGCCGACTACAGGACGCTGATACCGGCCCTGATCGAGGAGATCAGAAGGCGAAAAGCCTGAGATTCGGGTGCGAGCTTTGTGCGGAGATTCATATCATTTCAAAGGAGGATCTTGTCCATGCGCGATCGTACGTTTATCATCCCGGAATTCGGCCCCCTTGCGGGGATGAGGATCATCGACAGCGGCTCTCTCATTGCGATGCCCTTTGCCGCCACGATGTTGGCCGATTTCGGAGCCGAAGTCATCCACATCGAGCGCCCCGGCGTCGGCGACACGCTGCGTTTGATGGCGCCGTTCGCCACCGTCAACGGGAAGAAAGTTTCCACGGCCTGGGCGCAGGATGCGAGAAACAAGCTGTCGATGACGCTTGAGCTCAACCTCCGGCATGAGGAAGTCAAAGAGATATTTTATGGACTCATCAAGGAAGCCGACGTCTTCATGGAGAACATGGTCTGGCTGGAGAAGCTCGGCATCTACGACGAGGAACTGCTGAAGGTCAATCCGAAGCTCGTCATCGTCCACGTCAGCGGACTTGGGCACAAGGAATTCGGCGGCGTCCCCTCGGTCTGCAACAGGGCTTCGTACGACATGATCGGGCAGGCGTTTTCCGGATGGCTGTACCTGCAGGGCGACCCCGACCGCGATCCGTCGGTGTCCAAACCTTATACGAACGACTTCGTTTCGGCGTTCGCCGTTCTCTTCGGTACGTTGGGCGCGTATATCAACGTTCAGAAGACGGGCAGGGGGCAGGTCGTCGACGTCGCGCAGTTCGAAGCGATGGCGCAGTATATGTGCGGCACCTACACTTCATACACCATGGCCGGGAAAATTTCCGAAAGAAGCGGCAACGCCTCGCCGGCGTTCCAGCCTTACAATATTTTCAAGTCGAAAGACGGGTTCCTCGTGGCGCTCGGCGCCTTTGGCCCGGGAGTGTACAAGAGGTTCATTCAGGGCGTCGGATTCGATCTCGACTATTTCAACTACGAGGATTGCTCGTCCGGCATAGAGGCCGTCGCCTCGCCCAAGGGACGCGAACTGAATCGGAAAGTCATCGAATGGTGCGCTTCTCTGACCGCCGCGGAAATCGAGCGGAAGATGGAGGAGGCGCGGGTCCCCTGCGCTGTGCTGAACACGGCCAAATCCGCCTTCGAGAACGAGCATTTCAAAAGCCGCAACGACTGGATCACGTACGAGGATCAGACCGTCGAAACCGAAATCACCGCCTTCGGCATCGCCCCGAAGATGTCCGAGACGCCGGGCAAAGTCTGGCGCGGGGCGCCGAAGCTCGGCCAGGACACCGAAAACATCCTCAAGACTCTCCTTGGATACGATGACGCCAAGATTTCGTCGCTGCAGGAAAAGGGGCTTATCTGACCAGGCTCGGGGGCGCCTCGGGGAAGAACTGTGCCGTAGAACCGCAAAAAAGCCGGAAAGAGCGCTGCGCTCTCTCCGGCTTTTTTGTTGCGGTGTTTTGGGCGTCGCCGCTGGAGGGAATGTTTTTAATTGATCTAAAGGGATTTTTTTGAAAAAACGCTTGACAGGTTGGTTAGGGGTGTTAAACTAACGCTGTATTAGTTAGCAACAACTAAGAAGAGCTGTGAAACATGCGGTCCGAGACTTACAGGGAGTCCCGTCCGAAAGTGCGAATTCCGTACGGAGCAGATCTTTCCGCGCACAACGAAAGATCTCGAGTGGAGCGTTGGCGCGCGAAGGATCTTTTCGCGCGGCCGGATTTTTGTCTTCCGGCGCGGCCGGGAGCTGGAAAATTAAATGTGCGTAAGGAGGCGGCACGATGCAGACAAAGAACATGTTGCGGCGCGGGCGGGGCTTGGGACTGCTTGCGGTCGCTGTTTTCTTCCTTCTTTTCTCTTCGGCGCAGGACGCTTCCGCGGCCAAGAAAAAGAAATACGACACGTGGAAAGCCGTGGCGGCGGACATGGCGGTTGAGTTCTCGCGCGCGCGGGAGAACGTCGAGAAGGGCGAGTACAAGGCCGCCCACAAGAACATGAACGACGCCTATTTCGGCTATTACGAGATCCAGGGCTTCGAGAAGAACGTCATGGTCGCCATCTCTTCGGCCCGCGTCGGCCACATCGAGGGCAAGTTCTCGGCCATCAAGCACGTACTGCTCGGCAACAACGACTCGATGGACAAGGCGACGCTCGTCAGCGAGATCGAGGATCTGAAGGTCAAGGTCTACAAGGACGCCATGGTCCTCGACGGCGACATCAGCGACACCGATCCGGACAGTCTCGGCGAGGCTGTCTACGGCCCGGCGGGCAAACCGGCGCCGTATGGCGCGGAAGCCGCCGGCGAACCGGAAAAGAAGAGCGAACCCGAGAAGGCCGCCGTTGTATCCGCAGATCAGGGCGCGCCGAGCGCGGCGCCCAGGAAAGCTCCGGTCAGCCGCGACTGGCTGACGTTCTTGACGGCGTTCGGACTCCTGGTCCGCGAGGGGCTCGAGGCGATCCTGGTCATCGTCGCCATCGTCGCTTATCTGATCAAGACGGGCAACACGCCGATGATCAAGAGCGTGTACCTCGGCTGTTTCGCCGCCGTTTTCGCCAGCGCGGTGCTGGCCTGGTTCCTGGAGTACATGATGGGCGACGCCAGCGGCGTGGCGCGCGAGCTGCTCGAGGGCTGGACGATGTTCCTGGCGGTGGCCGTGCTGTTCTACGTCAGCAACTGGATGCTCTCCAAGGCCGACACGGAGCGCTGGGAGAATTACATCGGCGGCAAGGTGCAGCAGTCGATCGACAGCAAGAGCCAGTGGACGCTGATCTTCGCGGCGTTCATCGCCGTGATGCGCGAGGGCGCGGAGCTGATCCTGTTCTACAAGGCGGCCTTCACGGGCGGCATGAACAGCGTCCCGCACATCGTCTACGGCATTCTCGCCGGCACGGCGGTGCTGGTCGCCGTCTGGGTGGCGTTCCGTTACTTCAGCGTCAAGCTGCCGCTCAAGCCGTTTTTCCTGTTCACCAGCATTTTGCTGTTTTTGATGTGCATTTCCTTCATGGGCAAGGGCGTGGTGGAACTGACGGAGGCCGACGTGATCACGGGGCGCACGGTCATCCCCGCGATGAAGGGCTTCCAGATCGAGATCCTCAGCATTTACGACCGCGCCGAGACGCTGATCCCGCAGGTCATGCTGCTGATCGCCTCGCTGTGGGTGACGCTGCCTCATCTGTTCGGCAAAAAGAAGGACGGGGGAGCGAAGTAGTTTTCATCTTCGGAAAGATTCCGCGCCGCGCGGAACTTTTATAGAACGCTATCTTTAAAGGAGGAAGTTCTTATGAAAAAGTCTTTTGTTGCAATGCTGGCCGGTCTTGCCGTGGTGGCTCTGGCGGCGTCCGCGATGGCCGCCCCCGCGGTGGAAAAGCCGGGTGAGAGCGGCTTTTCCGAGATCTCCATCGGCGAAGAGAAGCAGGTCGGCCCCTACAACGTCGCCGCCGTGTACTTCCAGGCCGTCGATATGTATCCCGCCGGCAAGAATCCTTCCAAGGAAGAGTCCGACATGCACCTCGAGGCCGACATCCACCTGCAGCCCGAATACGCCGTGCAGTACGGCTTCGGCGCCGGCGACAACATCTGGCCCGCGTACCTGACCGTCAAGTACGAGATACTCGACAAGAACAACAAGATCGTCATGTACGGTTCCTTCATGCCCATGAACGCCGATGACGGCCCCCATTACGGCGCCAACATCAAGAAGGGCCTGAAGGTCGGCACCTACACGCTGCGCTTCACCATCGAGCCGCCCACGGATTATCTCCTCCACACCGATCCCGAGACCGGCGTGCCGGCGAAGGAGAACGCCAAGGATTACTTCAAGACCTACACCTGCGATTTCAAATGGAAGTACACCGCTGAGCAGCTTCAGAATCAGTAAAATCGAGGTATAAGCAAAAAAAGAAGTCGAGTATGCGGGGAGCTGCGCTGCCGTAAGAGCAGAACAGCGCCCCGCTTTGGCTGTTTATTGAGAACGGGGGTCAGTCCCATTTTAAAATATCTTGTTGCGGTCACGGATCATCTCGCCTCCTTATCGTTTTTGACCGGCCTGATCCTCGGCTTCGCGACGCGGAGCCGAGAGAAAATCGGCCGTTCGATCGCCTGGGGTGGAATGGCGGCGGGGATCCTTCTCGGCTTTGTCGTTTTCGGCGTGCGCCTGTACGATCCCAAGGGCATGAATCTGCCCCTGACGCGGTTCAACCGCTGGGTCGTCGTCGCCGTCGCGGTTGTCGCGGCCGCGGCTCTTTTGTGGGCGCTGCTTTCGTCGCTGCCGCGCCGCGTCGAAGGCGCCTGGCGGACGCTGGGCGTCGTGCTGCTGGCGGCGCTGCTGGGCGTCGCCTTCATGTATCTGGCGCCGTCCGTGATCCAGTTCACTCAGGAGTTCGTCTATTTCGGCGAGAGCGGCTTCAGCACCAAGGCGCTGCTGCGCGCGATCGGCTTTGCCCTCGGTCTCGCGCTGTGCCTGCTGCTGGGCTTGAGTTCGTTCAAGGTCCATCGCGCTCTGGACGAGCGCGGCGGCATGGTGTTCCTCGGCGTCTCCGTGCTTTTCTTCTTCGTCGAATACGGCTTCAACGCCGTCGCTTCGCTGCAGAGACTGAAGATGATCCCGCTCAGCGACCTCGTGTTCGAGATCATGGTCCTGGGCGACGAATATGAAAATTATTTCCTCTTCGCTCAGCTGCTGCTGGGGCTGGTCATGCTGCTGTGGGTGATCGCCACGCACCGGCGCCCCGAAGGGGAGTTCGCCAACCGCGCCCTGCTGCGCAAGGAAAAAGCCCGCCTGCGCACCTGCCGCCGCTGGTCGTGGAGCCTGTTCTCCTGGGCTCTGGCGGCGGCGCTGACGGTGACGGCGCTCCATTATTACGACACCAAGCCTCCGGCGGAAGTGCCGCCGGAAGCTTACGATCTCAGCGACGGCATCATTTCCATAGACCTGGAAAAGGCGTCCGACGGGCACCTGCACAAATTTTCCTACGTTACGCCGAACGGCTACGACGTGCGCTTTCTCGTCGTCAAAAAGCCTGTCGGCACGGCCTATGGCGTCGGCCTGGACGCCTGCGAGATCTGCGGCGTCGCCGGATATTTCGAACGCGGCGACGACGTGGTCTGCCGCCGCTGCGACGTGGTCATGAACAAGAACACGATCGGCTTCAAGGGAGGCTGCAATCCGATTCCCTTCCCCTATGAGGTGCGGGAAGGCCGGATCTCCATCGATGTCAGGGAGCTCGAGCGCCACGAACGGCGCTTCAGGTAGGAGGCGGGAGCGGACATGTTCTGGAGAATGATTTGGCGGACGCTCGCCCGCCAGAAGAGCAAGATGCTGATGATCGCTTTCACCGTCATCCTCGGCGTATCGTTGTCCACGGCGATGATGAACGTCATGCTGGGCGTCGGCGACAAGGTCAACCGCGAGCTGAAAGTTTACGGCGCCAACATCACCGTGCGCCACAAGGACGCGGCGCTGATGAACGATCTCTACGGTCTCAGCGAGGGACTGGGCGTCACCGACAAGTTCCTGTACGAAGAGGACGTGCTCAAGCTCAAGACGATCTTCTGGGGGTTCAACATCATCGACTTCGCGCCGATGATCGACGGACGCGCCCGGGTCAACGGCGGCGAGGAAGTCCCGCTGTTGGGAGCCTGGGTGCAGAAACACGCCGTGCTGAACACCGGCGAGGAGATCGACACCGGTCTGCGCCCCTTGCGCAACTGGTGGCAGATCGACATGAAGGGCGACTGGCTCGGCGAAGACGACGACGGCTTCGTCATGGTCGGCGGCGCTCTGGCCGAACGGCTTCAAATCGGCGTCGGCGGCGAACTGACGCTGACGCATAACGGCGCGGCGAAAAAAGTGACCGTCAAGGGCATCTTCAACGACGGCGGCGCGGCCGACGGCCAGATCGTCGGCACGCTGAAAATGGTGCAGGAGCTCATGAGTCTGCCCGGCAAGGTCTCGCGCCTCGAAGTCTCGGCGCTGACCACGCCCGACAACGATCTGGCGCGAAAGGCCGCCCAGGATCCGCGCAGCCTCTCGCCCGAAGAGTACGAGACATGGTACTGTACGGCCTACGTCAGCGCCATCTGCCACCAGATCCAGGAAGTGGTGCGCGACGGCGTGGCCAAGCCCGTGCGTCAGGTGGCGGAGTCGGAGGGGACGATCCTCAACAAGACGACGCTGCTGATGATCCTGATCACGATCCTCAGCTCCATCGGCTCGGCGCTGGCGATCTCCAACCTGATCACGGCCAGCGTGATCGAGCGCAGCCAGGAACTGGGGCTGCTCAAGGCGCTCGGCGCCCATAACTATCAGATCGTGCTGCTGGTGCTGGTCGAGGTGATGATGACCAGCCTGTTCGGCGGCGCGCTGGGATATTTCCTCGGCATCGGCTTCGCGCAGATCATCGGCCAGACGGTCTTCGGCTCCTCCATCGAGATCGCGCGGCTGGTGATCGTGATCGTGGCCGTGATCCTGTTCTTCGTGACGCTGTTCGGCTCGATCCCGGCGATCCGTTACCTGCTGAACCTGAAACCGACGGAGGTCCTCCATGGTAAATAGAAGACGGAAAATGTACCTCAAAATGGTGACGAGTTCGCTGATCCGGCGCGCCTCGCGGCTGATCAGCGCCGTGCTGGCTATCGCGATCGGCGCCACCATCCTGTCGGGCCTGGTGACGATCTACTATGACATCCCGCGTCAGTTGGGGCGCGAATTCCGCTCCTACGGCGCCAATCTGCTGCTGTTGCCCAAGGGCGACGCCCGCATCAGCCGCGAAGACCTCGAACGGGTGCGCGGCATCATCGGCTCCGACCGCATCGTCGGCATGGCGCCGTACCGTTACCAGACGGTGAAGATCAACGAGCAGCCCTACATTATCGCCGGCACCGACCTGCCGCAGGCGAAGAAGAACAGCCCCTTCTGGTACGTGGAAGGAGACTGGGGCAGCGCCGCCGCGCCCGACCAGGTGATGGTCGGCAAGGAGATCGCCGAGACGCTGAATTTGTCCATCGGCGACACGTTCACCGTGCTGGGCGTCAAGTACGGCCGCCGCGCCGAAGCCTCCGGGCAGAACCTGTCGGCGGAAGAGAACCGCGTCCGCGACGAAGGCGAACAGAATTTCGCCAAGAAATTGACCGTCTGCGGCATCGTCACCACCGGCGGCGCCGAAGAGGGCTTCATCTTCGCCGACGTGGACATGCTCGACGGTCTGATCGGCGACAGCTTCCGAGGCGACGTGGTGGAGTGCAGCGTCGTGGCCGATTCGGAGCAGATGGAAGAACTGACCGCCGCCCTGGAGGCGGAGATGCCCGGCATCCAGCCGCGCGCCGTGCGCCGTCTCACCCAGTCGCAGGACATCGTGCTGGGCAAGCTGCAGGCGCTGGTGCTGCTGGTCACGGTAGTGGTGCTGATCATCACGATGATCTCGGTTTCCACCACGATGATGGCCATGGTCGCCGAGCGCCGCCGCGAGATCGCCCTGAAAAAAGCGCTTGGCGCCGAGAATCGCCTCGTCATGGGCGAACTGCTCGGCGAAGGCGTGCTGCTGGGCCTGATCGGCAGCGTCGTCGGCGTGTTCCTCGGCTTCGAGTTCGCGCAGCGCGTCAGTTTGAACGTCTTCGGCCGGGCCATCGACTTCCAGTGGCCCATCATCCCCGTTACCATCGCGGTTTTCATCGCGATCACCGTGCTCGCTTCGATCCTGCCGGTGCGCCGGGTAATGGACATTCATCCCGCGATCGTGCTCAGGGGGGAATAAAAATTGGGTAAGATTCTCGAATTGAAAGATGTTTCCAAGATCTACGGCGACCTGCATGCCCTCTCGCATATCAACCTGACGGTGAACGAAGGCGAGTGGCTGTCCATCATGGGGCCTTCCGGCTCCGGCAAGACGACGATGCTGAACGTCATCGGCTGCATGGACACTCCCTCCGAGGGCAGCGTCGTTCTCGACGGCGCCGACATCAGCCGCGAGAGCGCCGCGAACCTGACGAAGATCCGCCGCGACAAGATCGGCCTGATCTTCCAGCAGTTTCACCTGATCAGTTATCTTTCCGCTCTCGAAAACGTCATGGTCGCCCAGTATTACCACAGCATGCCCGACGAGAAAGAGGCCATGGACGCTCTGGAAAAAGTCGGTTTGGGACAGCGCGCCCATCATTTGCCCACGCAGCTTTCCGGCGGCGAGCAGCAGCGCGTCTGCATCGCCCGCGCGCTGATCAATTCGCCCCGCATCCTGCTCGGCGACGAGCCGACGGGCAACCTCGACGAGGAGAACGAACGCATCGTCGTGGACATCTTCCATCGCCTGCACGACGAGGGCGTGACGCTGATCGTCGTCACCCACGATCCCGAAGTCGGCGACGTGGCGCAGCGCAAGATCGTGCTGGAGCACGGCAAGATCGTTCAGGATATCGACCAGCGCGCCAGTTTCAGCGGCGTGCTGAGAGCGTAAAGGAGAGCGCGTATCGTGAAGAAAGCACTGATTTTGATCGCCGTCCTCGCCGTGATCGGCGGCGGCGTTTTCGCCATGAAAGACAGGATCTTCGGCGTCACGTACCGGGACGGCGTTTACGAGGGCGAGTATCAGGCCGACGACGGCGAAAACACCAAGGTGATCCTGACGCTCAAGGACAACAGGATCGTGGCCTGCGTTCTCGAAGCGCGCGACGCGCTGGGTAACATCAAGGACGAAAATCACGGCAGGGACGGTTCGGCCGAGGATTTTCGCCAGGCGCAGCGCGCCGTGCGCGCGATGAAGAAGTATCCGGACATGCTGATCGAGGCGCAGGATGTGGACACGATGGACAGCATTTCCGGCGCGTCCGTTACCTACAAGGCCATGCAGATCGCCGTGCATGAAGCGCTGAGCAAAGCGAGGTAGAGTGATGAAAACGTTGTGTGCCGTCGTGAACGCTCTGCTCGGACTGGTTCTTGCCCTGACGCCGTTCTGGCTGGCGCCGGTCTGTTCGCAGATGGCGCCTCACGGCGGCCCGATGAAGTGTTACTATTCCGGACTGTTCATTGCGGGGATGGGCGCAGTCGTCGTGTTTTTGGCGCTGTTCGCCCTGCTGCGCCGCGGCCGCGGCTGTTTTGCGGTTCTGGCTTCGCTTGTCGCCATCGCGGCGGCGGTGGCCTGCCTGCTCGTTCCTGCCGGCGTGATCCCGCTGCGCGGCGCCGGCTGGGTCTGCGGCCTGTGCGGCGATCCGACGCACGCCTGCCGCGCCGTGACGATGCCGTTCGTGCAGAAGGTCGCCGCCGCCATCGTCGCGCTGAACGTCGTCTCGCTGATCCTGTCTTTCGTCAGGGGAGGGCGCTGAAGATGGCGGGCGCACCCTTGAGCATGGCGGCCGTCGCGCGCAAAAACATCCGCCGCCGCCCCTGGCGGAGTTTCTGCCTTGTGCTCACGGTGCTGCTGTTCGCGTTCTTCCTGTACGCGGGCACGGTCCTGTCGATCAGTCTGTCCGGCGGCGCGCGCAGCACCGCCGACCGCCTCGGCGCCGACGTCATCGTCGTGCCGGCGGGGTACGATCCCCACATCGACAGTATCATCCTCTCGGGCAAGCCGTCGATGTTCTACCTGCCCAAGGACATCCTCGAGCGCCTGCGGGACGTGGAAGGGATCGACCGCATGTCGCCGCAGACTTTTCTGGCGACGCTGCGCGCCTCCTGCTGCTCCTATCCGCTGCAGATCGTCGGCGTGGACTACGACAGCGACTTCATCGTGCGCCCGTGGCTGGAAGCGACGCTGGGGCGCGGCCTCAAAGACGGCGAGCTGATCGTCGGCTACCGCGTCAACGGCGAAGCGGGCGAGCGGCTGCATTTCTTCGGCGTCGATCTGCCCATCGCCGGAAGGCTGGAACAGACGGGCATGGGGTTCGATTCGACGGTTTTCGTGACGCGCAAAACGGTGACCGACCTGGCCAAGGCGGCGGAAAACATCTTCAAACATCCGCTCGCCAACGACGGCAGCCTCGTCTCGACGGTGATGGTCAAGCTGAAGCCGGGTTACGATTCGGTGAAGGTGGCGCAGGAGATCAACCGCCGCTTCGGCGACGACGATATTTTCGCGCTGTTCAGCAAGAAGTTCGTCAACAGCATCGCCTCTTCGCTGACGCTGGTCTCGTGGATGATCCGCGGCGGCATCGGTCTGGTCTGGCTGCTGGCGGTGATCGTCATCGCGCTGCTGTTCTCCGTGACCATGAACGAGCGCAAGGGCGAGATCGGCGTTCTGCGCGCCGTCGGCGCCAGCCGCGGCAAAATCCTTGCTCTGGCTCTGACCGAAGCGCTGCTGATCAGTTTTTACGGCGCCGTGCTGGGTACGTCTCTCGGCGCCGCGGCCGCAGCCGTCGTCAGCCCGGCGGTTTCGGAAGCGCTGAAGCTGCCGTTCCTTCTGCCGTCCTGGAGGGCGCTGATCCTGCTGGGCGTCGCGTCCGTGACGGTCTCCGTCCTTACGGGCGTGCTGAGCGCGCTGTTCTCGGCGCGCCGGGCCAGCCGCGCCGACATTTACGACACGTTGAGGGGGAACTGAGATGGCCGCCGTTTTGAATCTGAAAGACCTGTGCAAAGAGTATTCGCGCGGCGGCCGTCCGTTCTTCGCCGTGGACCATGTGTCGCTGACCGTCGCGAGCGGGGATTTCGTCAACGTCGTCGGCCGTTCCGGCAGCGGCAAATCGACGCTGCTGAACCTGGCGGCGGGCATGCTGACGGCCACGTCCGGCTCGGTCGAACTGGACGGCGTCGGTCTGGCCGGCAAAAGCGACGCGGAACTGTCGCGGCTGCGCTGCGACAGGATCGGCTTCATCCCTCAGGGAGCGGCGGCGCTGCCCAATCTGACCGTGCTGGAGAACGTGATGCTGCCGTTCTGCCTTTACCCGCACGGCGGCGACGGCGAAGGCGCGGCCCGACTGCTGCTGGAACGCTTCGGCATCGGCGCGACGGCCGGTTCGTACCCGGGCGAGCTGTCCGGCGGCGAACTGCGCCGGGCGCTGATCGCCCGCGCGCTGATCAACCGTCCCAAGCTGGTGATCGCCGACGAGCCGACGTCGGATCTCGACGTGGAATCCAGCCGCGGCATCATGGAGGAATTCTCGCGCCTCAACGCCGAGGGCGTGACGCTGCTGATCGTCTCGCACGACCTCGACTCGCTGAAATACGGCAAGCGGGTCTGCACGATGAGCGAAGGCAGGCTGCGCGAGGGCAACTTGTTCGAGGCGTAAACGGGGACTGCGGGAAAAAATGGAACGCAAAACGAAAACCGCGCGGATGAACGGAATTTTTCCCGTTCGTCCGCGCGGTTTTTTATTCGCTTCTTTTTGATGCAGGCTCACGACCGCCTTCGCCAGACGGCGGCGGCGTTGCTGCGGGAGATCAGCTCGTCCACGGGGATGCCGGCCGGGCAGATGGCGCGGCAGGCCAGCGAGGTGCCGCAGCCGGCGTAATAATGTTTGACATATCGTTTCGCCGCTTCGGCGCGGTGGGGTTCGTCGCTCTCCTGATTGAACATGCGGTAGGCGCTGACGGCCGCCAGCGCGCCGGCGAAGCCGCCTCCGGCGGAAAAGTTCGGGCAGATCTCGAGGTAGCAGCCGCACATCAGGCAGCGGGCCGATTGGAAGCGCAGTTCGTGGGTCTTTTCGCGCGTCACGGCTTTGCCGGAGAGCCACAGATGGATTTTTTTCAGCTGTTCGAAGATGACGCCGCGGTCGACGACAAGATCGGCGACGAGCGGGAACTTGCTCAGCGGCTCGAGCGTGACCGTCCGTCCCAGAGGGCCGAGAAAGGCTTTGCAGGCCAGCATCGGCAGTCCGTTGACGCGCATGGCGCAGGCGCCGCACTTGCCGCAGGCGCAGCCGCATTCCCAGCGGACGGGCGGCGCTTCGCGGCCTTCCAGGTCGGTCAGCGGCGTGCGCGCGTTCAGCTCGCGCAGCGCGGCGGCGACGGACTCGGACTCGTCGCCTTCGTAGGCGAATTCCTGCCAGAAAACGTGCGCGCCGGGGCCGGCGGCGCGTCTGACGCGGATGACGAAGTTCATGGCCGCTCGTCCCCCTTTCCGACGTCCTCGAACGTTACGGCGACGCGCGCGCCGTCGAAGCGCGCTACGCTGGCGCGGCGGAACTTTGCGTCGTCGCGCGCGGGAAAGTCGCTGCGGAAGTGCGCGCCGCGGCTTTCCTCGCGCGCCAGCGCGCTTTGCAGCAGAGAGCGGGCCAGCAGCGGCAGCGTGCCGGAAAGCTTTTCCAGCTCGCTCAGGCCGCGGGCCATGGTCTCGCCGTCGCGGATCACGCCGAGGCAGCGCTTCGTGACCGCGTGCATGGCGTTCACGTCCCGCTGCGGCGCAGGCGGCGGCGCTTCGCCGGCGCGGCAGCGCGCCGGGGCTTTCGCCTCGCCGAGGGCCGTGCGCGCCGCGATCTGCCCGCCGTAGATGGCGCCCAGCAGCGAGTTGCCGCCGAGGCGGTTGGCGCCGTGGTACAGGCAAGCGCACTCGCCGGCGGCGTACAGGTTCTCGAACCCGGCGACGCGGTGAGATGCGTCCACCTTGAGGCCGCCCATGAAGTAGTGCAGTCCCGGCTCGACGGGGATGGGGCGCTCGCGCGGGTCGAGGCGCAGGTAGGTGAGGCAGGTGTCGACCACGCCGGCCAGCTTGCAGCTCATCACGTTTTCGGGCAGTTCCGTGAGGTCGAGGAACACGGGGCCGCCGCGCCGCGCCCGCCAGATCTCGCGCGCGGTGACGTCGCGCGGCATCAGGTTGCCCAGCTCGGGGTATTTCTCTTCCATGAAGTACCGGCGCTCGCCGTCCCGTATCGTGAAAAGCCGCCCGCCCTCGCCGCGCGCGGCCTCGCTGATCAGATGTCGTTTGCCCGAAGCGGACACGGTGGTGGGGTGGTATTGGATGAACTCGCCGTCGGCGATCGGCGCGCCAAGACGGAACAGTTCGGCCGCGGCTTCGCCCGTGTTGTTCAGCGAGCCGGTGGTGTCGGAAAAAAGGCCGTGCATGCCGCCGGTCGCCATGATCACCGCGTCGGCGCGGACTTCCGACACGGAGCCGTCGAAACGGTCGCGCAGCGCCGCGCCGCCGCAGGCGATCCCGTCGCGCAGCAGCGTCACGAAATCGTGATGCTGCAGACGGACGACGAGCCCCTCGCCTTCGTAACGGCGCACGGCGTCGATCAGCGCCGTCATTATCTGCTTGCCCGTGCTGCTTTGGGCGAAGGCGGTGCGCTTTTTCTTCTGTCCGCCGAAATGGCGCTGGTCGATCTCGCCGTTTGTCCGATTGAACTGCGTCCCCATCTCCAGCAGGCGGCGCACGATGCCCGGCGCCGCCTCGGTCATGCCGCGCAGTGCCGCGGCGTCGGCCAGTTCGCAGCCGGCTTTGTACGTGTCGGCGAAGTGCTGTGCCGGGCTGTCGTTTTCGCCCTTCACGTTCAGCGCCGCGTTGATGCCGCCCTCGGCCATCACCGACTGGGCGCGCTCCGACGGCATCGACGAGACGAGCGCGGCGCGCCCCCCTTTTTCCGCGGCGGTCAGGGCGGCCGCCAGGCCCGCCAGACCCGCGCCGACGATCAGCAGCGTCTTCATCGCCACTGCCACTCCGCGTAATAAAAGATCAGCGCCGCCGCGAAAAACAGCAGCAGCAGCGAGAAAATCAACAGCAGGTCCCCCTGCCAGACGCGGTAGCGGCAGACGCCCAGCGAGACCAGCAGCGGCCCCAGCCCCGCCAGCACGTGCAGCGCCAGCGCCGCGGCCAGAAGGATCTGCACGAGCATTTTCAGCGTCGTGAACTCGAACAGCACGAACTGCCCCGAACGAACGCGCCCGAAGACGCCGACGTGCAGGCACAGCAGCAGGATCAGGGCCAGCCCGCTGAGGCGGATCGCCCAGAAGCGCGCGTTCTGCCGCAGATACAGCGCGCCCCGCCGCGAAGCGCGCAGCGTCGGGACCGTCAGCGCCAGACCGATGGCGCCGTGCAGCGCCGCCAGCGCCATCGCCGTCCAGGCCACGATCTTGTCCGTGCCAGCGTTGACTCCCAGCAGCATGAAGCTGCCCGACATGCCGTGCCACGCCAGCAGCGCCAGCAGGGCCGCCGTGACCAGCGCGTTGAGCCGCCTCACAGCGCGCGCTCCATT
Organism: Pyramidobacter sp. CG50-2; assembly: GCF_003612005.1. Classification (NCBI taxonomy): domain Bacteria; kingdom Thermotogati; phylum Synergistota; class Synergistia; order Synergistales; family Dethiosulfovibrionaceae; genus Pyramidobacter; species Pyramidobacter sp. CG50-2. The sequence goes on along the minus strand of NZ_RAWT01000001.1, from coordinate 87,387 downwards.
TCCCGCGCTTTCAACGTCAGCGCGCCCAGCCGCCCGATGTCGCTCATGAGGATGACGCGCCGCGGCGTGACGAACAGATCGTACTTGCCCGCGAGCGCCTTCGACCGCAGCATCACGGGCGAGCAGGGGCTCAGCTTCACGTTCAGGCCGGCGCGTTCCAGCCGCCGCGCCAGACGCCGCGCGTAAACGCCGAGCGCCTTTTCGTCGGTCGTGTAGGCCAGCTTCAGCTCGCCGGGGCGTCCAAAGCGCGCCGGCCGTCCCAGCGCGGCCTCGCGCAGTCCGCGCAGCAGTTCGCCGGACGCGTCCACGCGCGGATTGACCGCCAGCAGATAGAGCCCGTCCAGCTCCTTCTCGCCGGCGTGGGCTCGCCGCGCCCCCGAGGAAGCGGCCGAAAGCGCGTCGAGCCGCGAGCGGTAATAAAAGCCCGTTCCGGCGATCAGGCACAGCGTCAGCGCCGCGACGATAAAAGCGCGTTTGATCATGGTCTCACCCTTTTCGAAAATCCGTCGACGTTAGTTTCAGTGAACTTCGCCTCTATTGTACCGCAATTTTTGGGGAAAGAACATGTTCGTCCCCGTCGCGGCATAAAATCCGGCGACGAGGGATCCGTCCCGACGGGGAGAGATTTTTATCTGTCGCAACTTTCCGATCTTTCATATATAATAAATGCGGAGGGAAGGGGATGGATTCCATGGGCGAGACATACGAACAGCTGCGCATCATTCTGGACGCGGACGGAGACTTCGTCGCCGGCGGCGGGGAATTGTCGGCCGCCAGGCAGTTTATTGCCTTATGCGCGCGCGGCTCGGCGGCGGAGATCGAAACGGCGCTGCGCCGGGGCGCTCCGGCCGAGGCCCGCGACGAACGCGGCGTGACGCCGCTGGCGGCGGCGCTGAACTCCAATGCCAGCCTGGCGGCGCTGAAAGTCCTGCTCGAACGCGGCGCGCCCCTGGAAACGAGAAACGGCGAGCACGCTACGCCCCTGATGATCGCCGCGCAGAAACGCAGCGCCGTCGTCGTCGATCTGCTCGTCGAAGCGGGAGCGAAAGTCGGCGCTCGCGACCGCCAGGGGCGCACGGCGCTGATGTATGCCGCGGCCTACAACCGCGACGCCGCCGTCGTCGACATCCTGCTGCGCTCCGGCGCGCAGGTTGACCGCGGCGACCGCGGCGGCGCGACCGCGCTGATGCACGCGCTCAAGCAGGTCGTGCCGTCGCCCGCCGTGGTGCGCCTCCTGCTGCTGGCGGGCGCGGACGCCAATTCCCGCGACAAAAGCGGCTGGACCCCGCTGAAACTGGCCGCCGCCTACAACAAAACAGCCGAAGCCGTCGCATTGCTCCTCGGCGCAGGCGCGCGCCCAAACTGTGACGAAGCGGAACGGGAAACGCTGACGAGGCTGCTCCATCAGAATCCGCTGATGAGCAGCTCCGAAAAGACCCGGCTGAGCAGCCGGCTGTCCCGTTTCTATTGTTCCGAAGAAAAGGAGCCGTGATACCGATTCTTGATAGTATCGACTGTGAAAAGCGCTTCTTCGGTTCCGGATTGGGCCGACGATGAGATTATGCCCTCTGGCGATGATCGAAAGGAGAACCGAGTCATGGGAAAAGAGATATTGAATATCCATTGCCCTCAGTGCGGGGCGCCGGCAAACTTTGACATTGTCCATCAGGTTTATGAATGCGGCTACTGCGGCGGAACGGTGAAGGTCGAGGCGGCGCTGGAGGAAAAAAAGGATTACCGGAACGCGCAGCAGAAAAAAATGAAGAAGTCCGCCGAGGCGTTCTCTTTGGAGTCCGCGTCCTGCAGCGGATGCGGCGCAACGATTGTGTTCGAGGAAAACGAGGCTCTGTCGAAATGCGCGTTCTGCGGCAGGAGCCTGGTGCGGAAAGAGTATCTGTACGACGCGGGACTGCCGGAAAGCGTCATCCCGTTCAGGCTCACGAAAGCGGAAGCGCAGCAAAGGCTGGAAGAATGGTGCGACCGGAACAGCCGCAAAAAAGAGGCCAAGCACCTGCGGTCCATGATCCCCGAGCTGAAGGGATTTTATCTTCCCTACGAGATGGTGCGCGGCCCGGTGCATTGCCGCGTGAGCTGCAAGAGGACGGCCGAGGTCTACGGCTTCGAGGGTTTTGTGAACGATGAGTTCGTAAACGGTTCGAAACAGCTCGACAATTTACTGCTGGACGCCATGGAACCGTTCGATCTGGACGGTCTTGAAGCCTTCGATTTCGCCTATGTGGCGGGACAGCGTGTAAAGATAACGGATATATCCGAGGCCGAAGCCGAAAGGCGGATGACGGAAGAGGTCTCGGAAAACTACCGGCCGCAGCTGGAAAAGATGTGGGGCACCAAGGCGATCAAGATCAATACGGAGGCAAAGTCCGCCGTCAGGCTGCCCGTGCTTTTGCCGGTCTATTATGTTTCCGGCGGGGATATCCATGCGGCCGTGAACGGACAGACGGGCAAGGTCAGCGTCCGCGCGGAGAAGAAAACGTATTACGTCACTCTGCCGTGGTGGCTGAAAGCCATGGTGACGCTGCTTTTGGCTGTCGGCGCCACGTTTTCCGCGATGGCGCTTTCCGGCATGGATCTCTGGGAAAGCCTGGGCATCGCGGGCATGCTCGGGATCTTTTATCTGATCGTCTATCTGTGCATGCTCGGCGATTTCGCGAATAACAGCGGGGAGATCGGGTCTTACCGAAAGATATTCACCTCGGGAGAGCGGACCTTTCGCAGGGACGGGGGGAAGCTTGTCCTTCGCGAGGAGATCCTGGAGCGCAAGGTGGCCCGGCCGGTGTTCTTGAGGAAACTGGACGGCAAGGTCCAGCCCGTCGTCTATCTTTTCAGGTCGCCGAAACGGATGATGGGAATCGCGCTGCTGAGTTTCGCGGTCATTTTTTTGCCGGTGATCGTCGCCCTCTTTCTGAATGGATTCGACTTTGCAAGGTTGTCTCTCGGCGGCTCGGCCGTGTGGTTCTGCATTATGGTTCCCGTCGTGCCGATTTACTTTGTGGTTTTCGGCATGGCAAGGCTTTATGATGCCCCGTGGATCTATACCCTTACAGAGGACGGCGGAAAGAAGCGCTACAGAAAAAAGATCGAAATCACGTGGAAAAAAGTGGTGGACGGTCTCGCGGTCGTCCTCGTTTTGCTGATAAAGCCGCCGCTCTGCCTGGCGGTCTGGTTTGGAATCGCGTCCTTTTGCACCATGTGCTATTTGACGGCTTTCGGTTTTTGATCGGCGAAACGGGGAGACGCTCAAACGACGAACGTTCGCCACGCCCTCCGCGCGAAAGCCGCGAAGCGGAGCGCGCGGACGGCTGCCTGCTCGCTCCCGGCTCCGTTTCGACGCGGCGGCTCCCGATCGGAAGAAAGCTGCAAAAATCTGTTTTTCGTCGTGACCCCGCTTGCTTTTTGATAAAAGTCTGATAAGCTGAGAGCGGCTTCATGAAATATGCTTACTAAAGGAGGAGACGAAAGTGGCAAAGTTTGTGATGAAAAGCGTCGCGTCGGGCCTGAAGTTCGATCTGAAGGCGGGCAACGGCGAGGTGATCGCCACGTCCGAGGTGTACACCACCGAGGCGGCCTGCCGCAACGGCATCGAAAGCGTGGTGAAGAACGCGGCCGAAGCCGTCGTGGAAGATCAGACCGAGAAGGATTGTGCCGTCCGGAAGAACCCGAAGTTCGAGCTTTACGCCGACAAGGCCGGCGAGTTCCGCTTCCGCCTCAAGGCCCGCAACGGCCAGATCGTCGCCGTCTCCGAAGGCTACAAAGCCAAAGCCGGCTGCCTGAACGGCATCGAAAGCGTGCGCAAGAACGCCCCGAACGCCTCCGTCGAAAAGGCGTAATTCGTTTTTTCGCATCTGCGAAAAATCCTGTCGTTGTCTTTTTTCGATTCAAGTGTTCCACGTGGAACATCTTCGCCGCGCCCTTGCAAAGGGCGCGGATTTTGTTAAAATATGCCTGAAGCCTCTCGCAGGAGGCCCAGCCCCGTGCGGCGAAAAACCACGAATCCCGTCAGGTCCGGAAGGAAGCAGCGGTAAGAGGATCTTTTCGGGTGCCACGGCTCTCTGGGTCTCCTGGGGGAGGCTTTTCGCGTTTTTTGTCGTAAAGCGGAACGAAAACCGCCACGGAGAACGGCCGGGGAAATTTTGGATTATCGCTTTGCGGCAAAGCCGCCGCATGATTTTGCTTTTCGCCGTTTCTCCGTGTCTCCGCGGTGGGTTTCGTTTTCCTCCCGCTTTTGTAATTAAGCCGCGGGAACGGGGCGGTGACAGATGGGCGGGCGATGGCTATAATATCTTCGTTCGAATAAAAATGACCGAGGGTCGTTATTTTGACTTGCCGTCTTCCGACGGCGCGAAAGGAGGCAGGCAGCGTGCCGAAACTCTCGGCGGAGAACAAAGAGCTGATCGCCGCGGCGGTGCGGGACAAGGCCTTTGCGTGCGCCTGCGCGATGCTGCGCGAAGCGGGATGGCGCCGCTTCACGATGAAGGATCTGGCGGCGCGCATGGGCGTGGCCAAAGGCACCGTCTACAACTATTTCCGCGACAAGGACGCCGTGATCCTCTTCATCCGCGAAACTTTGGCCCGGCAGATCTCCGCCCGCATCCGGCGCGACATGGAGCGGGAGCGCGACATCCGCCGGCTGCTGCGGCGCATTATCCTGAAATCGATCGAGGGCATGAGGGAGTTCCGCTTTCTCCACTTCGCCATCGGCGACGTGGTGATGAGGCAGTCCAGCCCGGAAGGGGCGTTCGCCGGTGACGCGGCCATGGACTGCGTGCACGGAGCTCTTGCCGCCGTCATGGAACGGGGCATGAAGGACGGTTCGGTGCGCCCCGGCGATCCCGGCCTGATGGCGGCCGCGCTCCATTCGTCGCTGATGGGCGTGGAAATGGGCAGCCGCTTTCACGGCGGCCTGGACACGAATTCGCAGAAAATCCGCGAGCTGATCGCCGATCTGCTTCTGCGCGGCATTTGTACGGAGGAAAAATGAAAGTCACGGAAACAGCATTGAGAAGACCGGTCACGGTCATCGTCCTGACGCTGGCGCTGGTCTATTTCGGCCTTTATTCCTACATGAACATGGGCGTTCAGCAAAATCCCGACGTCGATCTGCCCGTCGTCATGGTGACGACGACGATGACCGGCGCCACCGCCGCGGTCATGGACAACGACGTCACCGACGTGCTGGAAGAGCAGATCAACACCATCTCCGGCATCGAGAACATGACGTCGTCGAGCTACATGGGCGCGGCCGTCACGGTCGTGGAGTTCGATCTGGCCCGAGACATCGACGCCGCCGCGGCCGACGTGCGCGACAAGGTCAACGCCGCCCAGGCCGATCTGCCCGACGAAGCCGATCAGCCCATCATCGCCAAGTACGACATCGGCGATTCGCCGCTGGTGATGTTTTCCATCACCGGCGAGGCGTCCTACAAGGACAAGGTCTATTTCGCCGACAAGGTGGCCAAGGTGCAGTTTCAGTCGGTCAACGGCGTCGGCAACATCAGCATGCCCGGCCTGCGCGACCGCGAGATCCGCGTCTGGATCGACCCGGTGCGCCTGCGCTCGCGCGGCCTGGTCGTCAGCGATCTTTCCCGCGCCATCGCCAGCAAGCACGTCGAGCTTCCCGCCGGCAGCCTCAGCATCGACCGCTTCAAGATGGACCTGCGCATCGAGGGCGAATACTCTTCGGTGGAGGAACTCAAGAGCCTGCCTGTCACAACGCGCAACGGCGTGGTGATCCGCCTCGGCGACGTGGCCGACGTGGAAGACGGCTTCGAAGAAGAGGACAGCGAGGCCTTCGTCAACGAGCAGTCCACCATCATCATGGGCGTCATGAAGCAGCGCGGCGCCAACGAGGTGGAAGTCTGCGACTCCATCGTCGCCAAGTTCAACGAGATGCAGGGCATGGTGCCCGATGGCATCACGATGCAGCAGATCTACAACAAGTCCGACTTCATCCGCCGCTCCATGAACGGCGTGGGCGGCGACATCATCCAGGCCGTGATCCTCTGCTCGCTGCTGATGCTGTTTTTCCTGCAGACGTTCCGCGCCACGTTCGTGACGGTCATCTCCATGCCCGTCTGCCTGATCGGCAGCTTCTGCGTGCTGTCCTATCTGGGCATCACCGTCAACAACATGTCGATGATGGCCATCTCGCTGGCCGTCGGCATGGTCGTCGACGCCACCACCGTCGTGCTGGAGAACATCTACACACACATGCACAAGGGGCTGCTGCCTTTCGACGCGGCCCTCAAGGGCACGAACGAAGTCGGCTTCTCCGTGCTCGGCGGCGCCCTCACCACCATCGGCGTGTTCGCCCCCATCGCCACGATGGGCGGCATCATCGGCCGCTTCTTCTACGCTTTCGGCATCACCGTCGTCGTCACCATCTCGCTGTCGCTGATCATCTCGTTGACGCTGACGCCTTTTGCCTGCTCGCGCATCCTGCGCATCACGCCGCCCGGCCGCGCCGCGCAGTTCTGCGACGCGTTGCTGCGCTCTCTTGAACGCGGCTACCGCCGTCTGCTTACCGCGGCCGTGCATCACAAGGCCGTGACGCTGGCGGCCGCGTTGGGCATCTTCGTCTTCGGCGTTTTCGTGGCCGGAAAAGTCGGTTCCACCTTCTCGACCAACGACGACCAGGGAATCTTCATCATCAACTGCGAGCTGCCTTCCGGCACCGAGATCGAGGAGACCGGCCGCGTCATGCAAAGCGTTGCCGACGTGGCGCGCCGCCATCCCGGCGTCATGCGCACGATCATCTCCGCCGGTTCGGGCAGCGGCGGAGAGTCGAACAAGGGCAGCATCTACGTGCAGCTGATCGCGCGCAAATCCCGCGAGGCTCAGGACGTCGTCATGAATGAAGTGCGCAATTCCGTGGCGGGGTTCCGCGACGTGACCATGAACTTCACCACCTTCGGCGGCAAGGACGTGGAAATGGTCATGTCCGGCGCGCCCACGGAAACTCTGGCGGCGCTCGCCCAGAAGCTTACGGCCGAGATGAAGACCATGGGCAAGCTGCGCGACGTGGAGACCGACGTGCGCCTCGACAAACCCCAGCTCAACATCTCCATCGACCGCAACATGACCGACGCTATGGACGTCGACGTGCGTTCGCTGTCCACCGAGATCCAGGCCTACTTCGGCGGCGTCAAGGCCGGCGTGTTCAAGGAAGGCGGCTACCGCTACGACATCCGCCTCATGGCCCGCCGCGGCCAGCGCTCTAGTCTCGAAGACCTGCAGATCGTCTCGTTCAAGAACGGGGCCGGCGAGATCGTGCAGGCCCCCGGCCTGATCACCGTCACCAGAGTCATGGCTCCCAGCGTCATCAAACGTTACGGTCGCCAGACCGCGCTGACCATCTCCGCCAACGTCACCAGCGATTACTCCATGGGCGAAGCCATGGTGTACATTCAGGAGCTCGGCAAAAAGTACATTCCCGAGGGGGCCGGCATCACCCTCCAGCCCTCGGGACGCACCAAGAACATGCAGAAAGAATTCGCCCGCCTGTTCACGGCGCTGCTTATCGCCATCTCGCTGATGTACGTGATCATGGCCGTACAGTTCGAATCGTTCCTGCACCCCTTCACCGTCATGTTCTCGCTGCCGCTGATGACCCCCGGCACCTTCTGCCTGATGTACGTCATGAACGTCAAGCTCGACGTGATGGCCTATATGGGCATCATTCTGCTCGTCGGCATCGTCGTCAACAACGGTATCATCCTCGTCGACTTCATCAACCAGAACCGCCTCAGCGGCATGGACAAAGTCAGCGCCGTCATCGACGCCGGCCCGCGCCGCCTGCGCGCCATCCTGATCACCTCGCTGTCTACGCTGATCGGCGCCATTCCCGCGGCGCTGAAGCTGAGCGAGGGCTCCGAGTCGCGCCAGCCCATGTCAGTGGCGATCTTCGGCGGGCTGTTCACCTCCACGCTGCTGACGCTGCTGGTCGTGCCCGTCGTCTATCTGGTGCTGGACAACGTCAAGGAGCGCCTGGGACGCAAACTTTTCCAGAAGGCGCTGCCTTAGTCAAGAGAGGAGAAGCGAACATCATGAAAAGAATTCAGGCGGCCGCGCTGGCGCTCTCGTTTTCGCTGCTGGGATTTCCCGCGCCGGGGGCGCCGGCGGCCAGCTCCCTTGAGGCGCTGAGGAACGCCGCGCGTCCCGCGGCCGGCGACTCCGAAGCGGTTATCCTCACCATGGAGCGGGCGCTGAGCATCGCGCTGGACCGCAACTTTACCGTGCTGACGGCGGAGCAGAACGTGGAGAGCGCCAAGGGGCAGAGCAAGGCGGCCGGCGCCGCGCTCAACCCGCAGCTGAACCTTCAGGGGCAGGGGAACGCCTATGACAACATCCCGGGCTATCCCGACAACGAACTGCTTTCGCGCGTCACCGTCGGCCAGAGCCTGTATTCCGGCGGCAAAAATCAGGCGCGGGCCCGTCAGGGCAAACTCGGCGTCGAACAGGCCGAGCAGGACCTGCGCAGCGCCCGCGAGAGCGTGGCGCTGACCGTCTGGAACGCCTACTGCGAAGTGCTGTACCGCCGCGAAGTGCTGCGCAACACCGGGAACGCGCTCGACTACTACACCAACGCCGAAAAAGAGCTGAAAGAGCGCGTCGCTTACGGCCTCTCCACCAACCTCGACCTCACCCGCGTGCGCCAGCAGAAGGAAAACGCCCGCGCAAGCAACATCGCCGCCGGCAACAACCTCGAGGCGGCGCGCATCGAACTGTGCCGCCTGCTGCGCATGCGTCCTGAGACGAACCTTGCTCTCTCCGGCTCGCTCGAGGATAACCTGCCCAAACTGGAAGACACCCGCAAGATCCCCGACGACGTCGAGGCGGCCGTCCGCGAAGTGCTCGAACGCCGCGGCGATTACCAGTCGCTGCGCTGCGCCGCCGCCTCGCGGAAAAACGAGATCGCCGTGGCGAAAAGCGGTATGCTGCCCACGCTCAGCCTCAGCGGCGGCTACCGTTTCGGCTACACGTCGAACGGTCTCGGCGGCGTCTCCGACAAAAACCAGTGGACCGCCTCGCTCACCCTCGACGTGCCCGTCTACGACGGCGGCAGCACCAGCGGCAATGTCCGCGCCGCCAAAGCCGGACTGAAGGCCGCCGAGCACGCCCTCGGCGAAAAAGAGGACAGCATCAAGGCCGAACTTGCCGACAGCTGGCTCAGCCTCCAGAACGCGCTGGAAACCCTCAACGCCGGCCGCGCCAACCTGCAGCTGGCACAGGAGAGCCTTGCCTACGCCGAATCGGGCTACCGCGAGGGCGTCAACACGCAGATCGACGTGCTGCAGGCCCGCAGCGAGCTGACCGACGCGCTCCAGCTCCTGGCGCAGTATCTTCGCGACAGCCGCGAAGCGCAGGCCGGCCTGTGGAAAGCGCAGGGTCTCCTCATCGAGCGCGCCCTGCTTCAGGAAAATCTTCGCGACCGCGCCGCCGCTCCGGCGAAAAGCGCCGGCCTCCGCGCCGATTCTCGAAAGAAGACAAAGTGAGGTAATGCCCATGAAATTTGCGAAACTCAAAGTCTATCTTCTGCCCGCGCTGCTTGCCGTCGCCCTCTCGCCCCTGTGCGGCCCCGCGGCCGCCGCGTGGTTCGGTTCCCGCGCCGAAGCCCGCGCCAAACAGCCCGCCGCGCCGCTGCCGCGCGTCGAGGTGGCCGTCGTCAAACGCCTCAGCAGCGTGCAGCAGGGCATCAACACCACCTCCACGCTGCAGGCCCTCGAAGAAGTGATCCTCAACCCCAAAGTCACCGGCCGCATCGACAACATCGTCGTCGCCAAAGGCGATCTCGTCGAGGCCGGCGACACGCTCGTCGTGCTCGACAGCCGCAACCAGGAAGCCGAGTACAACTCCATGCAGGCCCAGGTCGCCGTCAGCAAAGCCGAACTCTCCCAGTCCGCCGTCACGCTCGCCGACGCCAAGCGCGAGCTCGAACGCTACGGCCGCCTGCGCAAGTCAGGCTACGCCACCCAGCAGGAGTACGACACGCGCAGCACCACCTATCAGGCCGCCGTGGCCGCCAACGCCAAAGCCGCCGCGCAGGTCAAGCAGGCCCAGGCCAATCTGGACGCCCAGGCCGTGCTGCTCAGCGAATACCAGCTCAAAGCGCCGATCAAGGGCGTCATCCTCGACGATTACGACCTCACCCTCGGCGCTCTCGTCAAAGACGCCACCAACGTGCTGCGCATCGGCCGCGTGGACCGCCTCAAGGCCCGCGTCGACATCCCCGAGCGCGACATGGGCCGCCTGCGCCTCGGCATGGACGCCGTGCTCACCTTCGAGAGCCTGAGCGGGCAGACCTTTTACGGCACCGTGACGCTGATCGACCCCTACATCAACACCTCCACCCGCACCATCGGCGCCGAGATCACCGTCGACAACCAGGCCACCGGCTTCAAGCTGCGCCCCGGCATGTTCGCCCGCGTGCTGCTGGTCGAGACCAGCGAGGAGAACCCCCTCGTCATCCCCAGCGAAGCGCTGCGCGCCGACGGTTCCGTCATGGTCATCCGCGACGGCAGGGCCGCGATCCAGAAAGTCGTCACCGGCGCTGCCACCGGCGGCATGGTCACCGTCTCCGGCGGCCTGCAGATCGGCGAAGACGTCGTCGTCTCCGGCGGCAACAACGTCGCCGAAGGCACTGAAGTCGAGTTCGTGATCACCGCCGAGTAAGTCGAAACGCCGTGCGCCGCAAAACGGCGGCGCACGGCAGAACAAGAACTGCCGCGAAGACGCCGGGAAAAACGAAATGAGCCGGCCGCCTCGCGGCGCAAAGAACGAGGGCGGACGACTGGAATCGATCCAGTCGTCCGCCCTCGTTTTCGTGTTTTATGTTTGCCCGAGGCGGGGTGTCTAATACTATTTCTTAATTAAAAGGCCGAACACAAGGGGCTGCGGGGGAGATTCACAAAGCGAGCTGCGCAGACCGCGTAGCGGTCGAGACAGTCCTGAGCGACTGAACTCCCCCGCGGCCCCCGGAAAACTATGTTAATACTTTCTATCAAGAATTAGTCTGAAAACGGCGTCTATTTGTCGAAAAGATCGGCGTGCGAACCCGTTCGGACGAGGCCGAGGACGTCGCCGCGCTTTTCCATGCGCTTTCGGTCTTTGCGGAACTGGGCGGTGAATTCGACGTGCAGCATCTCAGATGCCCAGGTCCCGGAGCGCTTCTTCCGCGGTGTCGAAACGTTTCGTCTTGCCGGCGCGGAGGTCGCGGATCGCCTGCCGCGTGCGGGCGTTGGGCGTCAGGGGCGCGGCGAGGGGGAACGGGATCCCGCGTTCGGCGACGACGCGCTTGAGGTAGACGTTGATGAGAGTGGACAGATTCATGCCGAGCTCTTCGGCGATACCGGCTGCGTCGGCCTTCAGTTCGGGATCGACTTTGATCTGAATCGAGCTGTCTTTGGTGGCTGTAGCCATGATCATCACCCCTTTATGATGATATTATAGTGATTTTAGCAATATGATGTCAATATCGAGAAACGTTGGGCAGCGGCGGAACGGCGGAAACAAAAAACACTGTAACGATGCGGGGACGCGGAGAGAAGCTCATAAGACAGGGCCGCTTCGCGGCGCAAAGAACGAGGGGGGACGACTGGAATTGATCCGGTCGTCCCCCCTCGTTTTCGTTTTTTGAGGATTCATGTTTTTCTCCACGTCTTTGCGCCGCGGCGGCTTCTGCTGTGTCGTGCGAGTTTTGTTTAAAAGTTGTTATCCAGCCAACATTTATATATCTGTCTGAATTATAGGCATTTGAGACAATATTGTCTATTGCCCGCAAAGACATCTTTCGTAAAATGGCAAAGTAAAGTATGCGTGAGAAGTGTGGAGCAAAGGCAAGAGAGGTGGCGCGCATGGCCAAGGTACGGCAGACCACGTGTGAAGAGCGGCTGGAGATCGTCAACTACTACCTCGACAACGGCGCCGACTGCCTCAAAGTGATCCGCAAGTACGGCGTCAGCTACGGCCAGATTTATTCCTGGATCAACAAATACCGCCAGTACGGCGCGGCCGGCCTGCAGGATCGGCGCGGCACCGGACGCAGCCTCGGCGAAGCCGACGAGCTGGGCGAGACGGAAAAGCTGCGGGTCGAGAACCGCCTGCTCCGGGCCAGCATCAAAAACCTCAAGGAAGAGCGCCACGTCCTCAAGAAACACCTCTCTTACCTCGAGCGGCGCATCGCCGGAAGCGAAGAACACTCCGCATGACCGAAAGAGTGTGGCGGACCTCCCGCGGGGAGGCTCGTGCATCATAAAACAACATTTCACGGCCGCATCAGGCGTGAAACGGGACGGAACGAAAGCGCGACGGGCGAGGAAACGTGGAAACTCCCCACAAACGCGGTTCGCGACGATCCGTTTTCTGCCCCGAACGGCCGGGAAACGGCGCCATGAGGCGTCACACATCATTGTTCCGTGTTTGAGGAGGAGTTTTGAGAATGAGTATGAAGAAAATGCTCGCCGTAGTCGCCGCCGCGTCGCTGGTGGCCGTAGCCGCGCCGGCGTTCGCCGCGAACCCGTTCAGCGACGTGCCGATGAACCACTGGGCGTACGACGCCGTGGAGCAGCTGAGCGCGAAGGGCATCCTGGAAGGTTATCCGAACGGGACGTTCAAGGGCAACCGCGCCATGACGCGCTACGAGATCGCCACGATGGTGGCGCGCATGATGGCCGCGGGCGGCCTGAGCGGCGAAGACCTGGAGAAGCTGAAGGCGCTGGTGGTGGAGTTCCAGCCCGAACTGGAAGCCTTGGGCGTGAAAGTGGACGGTTTCGACAGCCGCCTGAGCGCGCTTGAGAAGGGCCTCGGCGGATGGAAGATCACCGGCCAGATGCGCTTCGACTACAACGCGTGGGACAACGACGGTGCTGCGACCGGCGCCGGCGCCGACGGCTTCACGATGAACCGTGCCCGTCTGTTCCTGCACCGCGACCTGAGCGACGGCGTCAGCTTCGACGCTCGTTGGCACAGGGGTAACTTCGACCGCTGGTGGGTCACCGCCAAGGACTTCATGGGCCTGGAAGGCTTGACGATGCGCGGCGGTCAGTTCTACCTTGACTGGGAAGACGAAGACGGACTGTACGACGACAACGACGCGTTCAACATGGACGCCAACTATCGCGGCTTCGACCTGAAGTACAACCGCGGCATGTTCACCGTCGAGGGCTTCGCGGCCTCCAACCAGGGCGGCAACATCTACGCTGCCAACGCCAGCGACGAGTACTACGGCGCCCGCCTGAAGTTCGACTTCAGCGAGAAGTTCTGGCTGAGCCTGAACGGCCTGTGGTACAACGTGGGCGACACGAACTACAAGACCTACTGGGCCGGCCTCGGCTTCAGCTTCATGGACGGCCTCGAGCTGAAGGGCGCCTACTACATGGAAGACATCGACGGCGCGGCCATCGACGATCCCAAGGCTTTCAAGGTCATCCTCGACGTCGACCAGGACGTGCTGAAGTTCACCAGCCTGTGGGTCGAGTACGCCAAGCTCGACCAGGGCTTCTACATCGACAGAAGCCCCTGGTCCTTCAGCGATGTCCTGTGGCCGGGCGACATCTCTGCGGGCGTCACCCTGCCGGACGACGTGGACGTCCTCTTTGTCAAGGCGAAGCAGAAGTGGAACGACAAGTGGAGCACGATCGAGCGCTATGTCAAGTACGACATTGACACTTTCTGGGATGCCAAGGAGTGGTCTGTGGCCATTGGTTACCAGTACAGCCCCAACCTCTACTTCGAGCTGGCCTACGCCGATATGGACGGCAGCTTCTTCGATCCCAACTACGACAACAACCAGATCCGCTTCCGCACGCTGCTGAACTTCTAAGCGAATCTCTGCATACGCAAAAAGCGGGGCTGCTTCGGCAGCCCCGCTTTTTCGCATCTTCGCGCGCCGTGAAAAGTCCGTGACGCAGCGCGCGTTTTGAGGTATGATCGATCATATTGGTGACGCCGCGGCGGAGCCGCGCCTTCCGTCCCTCGACGGCGGCGAAGTTCCGCGGGGAGCGTCGGAAAGGCGGCCGCCATGGATTTTACGAAGAAAGAAATACAGAGCGCGTTCTGGCAGCTTCTGGAAGAGCGCCCGTTCGGCAAGATCACGGTGAAAGCGGTCGTCGCGCGCTGCGGCGTGAACCGCAACACGTTTTACTATCACTTTCAGGATCTTCGCGATCTGCTCCGCACGTCCGTGCTCGGCTGGCTCGACGAGCTGTTCGCCGACGGAGCGGGCGCGGCGGCGGTCGTCGCCGCGCTGTCGCGGCGCCGGGCGGCCGTCATGCACGTCTACAGGTCGCTGCCGCGCGAGACGTTCATCGAGGAATTGGGCGTCTGGGTGCGCTACGCCGTGGCCCGCTGCGTCGGCGCCGGGGAAGGCGGGCTTTTCGCGGAGAAGGAGAACCGGGAACTGCTGCTTTCCGTGTGCCGCTTCGCGCTGGCGGGGTTCCTGCTGGATTGGCTGGAAGGGGACATGAGCTCCGATTTGGGGAAAAGTCTGTCGCGCTGTGCGGAACTGCTGAAAAATTTCTCCCTCCCTCCCTCCCTCCCTCCCTCCTGATTCGAAAGCGCGTCGCCTGTGACTGCGGCGTCGGGATCGCGTGCGGGGCGGTGGAATTTCCCGGCAAGACGGAGAAGCTCTTTTTCTCCCTCTTGCTTTTTTTGTCCTTTGTGGTATCATCCAACTGTCGGTTAATGCTTTATCATGATAAACTGTTAACGGAGGAGCGATGCCTATGGAGACCATGAAAGTTGACGTGCCGGCGGAAGTGAAGGAGCGTTTCGACGCCATGCTGGCCCGGTTTTCCCGCGAGAACAACGTGACGCTGGTCGTCCGCCCCGACCTCCCCGCCGAAGAGCAGCCGCGCCACTGATGTTGGTATTCAACGCCAAAGGCCCGACGGTCGCGCGACCGCCGGGCCTTTGGCGTTGAATGTCAGGATCGGACGAAGTGCACGTTCTCGCCCGCTCCGGCGCACCCGGACCTGAACTGGGGTATGTTTTTGCACATTTTTCAGGCGCGTGATATAATTAATTTACCTTAGAGGTAAATTGCAGGTGGTGAAGAGACTGCTTACGACGTTCAAAAGCAAGAAGCTCGAAAGGGTCTGCACATCGGACAAGGCGGCCATACGGGCTTACGGAGTTGAGATGGCCGAGAAACTCGTCCAGAGGTTGGATGAGATCCACGCGGCGGATTCAGTGGATTTTCTTTTGGCGCACCGGATCGGACGCTGCCATGAACTGCATGGAAATCTGGAAGGGACTCTGGCGATGGATCTGGTCCAGCCGCATCGTCTGCTCTTTACCCGGGATGGTTGTATTCAAGGGATAGAAGCCGTGAAAATCACGAAAATCGAGAATGATTATCACTGACGGAAAATGAGAAACGGCGTCAAGGGACGCAAAGGAGGAATTGAAATGGCGCACAGCAGGAGTTTTATCGCGGTCCCCCCCGGCGCGACGATACGCGAACAGCTGGAGGAGCGCGGGCTCACGCAGAAAGAGTTTGCGGTGCGTATGGGGATCAGCGAGAAGCATATCAGCCGTCTGATTCACGGCGGCGTGGAGCTGAGTCAGGACATGGCGCTGAGGTTGGAGTCAGTTCTCGGCATCCCCGCCAAATTCTGGAACAATCTCGAGGCGATCTATCGGGAAAAGCTTACCCGCGTAAAGGAAGAGCTCGAGATGGACGAGGAAGTCGAAATCGCGAAGAAGTTTCCGTACTCGAAAATGGCGGCCAGGGGTTGGGTAAAAAATACGAGGAACGCGAAGGAGAAGGTTTTTGCGCTCAGGTCGTTCTTCGAGACGGCGCGCCTGACGTTCCTGGGGAAGTTCCAAATCCCGGGAATCGCGTATCGTCAGCTGGGCGAGAACGATCGCAGCGATTACGCTCTGGCCGCCTGGTCGCAGAAAGTGCGTCTCGAAGCGCGGAAGGTCGAAGCGGGCGAAATCGACATCAAAAAATTGACGGCGCTCCTTCCTCGAATTCGGGCGCTCTCAAAGGGATTCTCGGCCGACTCTTATAAAAAGCTCAGGGATTGTTTGGCTGAATGCGGCGTCGCTCTCGTATATCTGCCGCATTTTGAAGGGACGTTCCTGAACGGGGCTTCTTTCATCGACGGGAAAAAGATCGTCGTCGGCGTGACCACGCGCGGAAAGTTTGCGGATATCTTTTGGTTCAACCTGTTTCACGAGTTGGGGCATGTGATCGCGGGAGATATTTTCGGAACGCACGATGCGGCGGAGAGGGAAGGGATGGAACGGGCCGCCGATACGTTTGCCCAAGATGCTCTCATTCCGGCCGGCGGGTATGAGCGCTTTACCGAGGCCGCCCGCTTTGACCGCGAGAGCGTATGCGCTTTCGCCGAAAAGGAGGGGATCGCTCCGGGCATCGTGGTTGGGCGGCTTCAAAAGGAAGGCCGGCTGCGTTATGACTGCTTGGGCGCGTTGAAAGCGAAGTATGAGATTTTCTGTGATTGAAATCGCGGAAGACGGTCTTCGAGGAGGTCGAAGCAAGATGCTTTCGTGGGAGTTTGCTTTGCGCCGAGGGAAGGCGAAAGTCCGAGGGCGGAGCATAATACGAAAAGGTCCGACCGGTCGCATGACCGGTCGGGCCTTTTTCATCGAAAACCACGATCAGACGAAGTGAACGTTCTCGCCCGCTCCGGCGCGCCCGGACCTGAACTGGGCCATGGGCTGGTCTTTGGCGGGGAAGCCGAGCGCCACGGTGATCATGACGCGGCGCCCGGCGGGCAGGCGCAGGAACTCGCGGATGGCCGGTTCGACGAGCAGCGTGTAGGCGATGATGCAGCTGGCAAGGCCGTGCCCGGCGGCGGACAGGCACAGGGTCTGCGTGAACATGCCGATGTCGAGGAGATGCAGGGGGCTGGGCTCGCCGTCCATGCAGACGATGGCGGCGGCCGGCGCGTCGAAGAAACGCAGGCAGCGGCCGATGAAGCTTTTCGGCTCCCAGCCCTGGCGCTCGAGAACGGGCGCCAGGGCGCCGCTCAGTTCGCGGGCGCGGGCCTGCCACGCGGGCATTTCCCGCCCGGCGTGCATGGGCACGCCCCGGCCCTGACGAAAGGCTTCGTCCATCTTCGCGCGCAGGGCGTCGAGGCGTTCTCCGGCGACGACGTAGGCTTCCCACGGCTGGGCGTTTTTGGCTGAGGGGGAGAACGTGGCGTATTTCAGCACCGACGCGAGCAGCTCCGGCCCCGGCGGCGTGTTTTCGAAGGCGCGGCAGGACCGGCGCGCGGCGATGCCGGCCAGCAGACCCATAGTTTCTTCATTGCACATCTGATGATCACTCCTGAAAGAATAAATAATCTTGCGGGGAAAGTATAACGCCGAAAAAGAGCGCGCGCAAGCGCCGTGCCCATGAGTTATAATGAAAGAGCTCCGACGGCGGAAAGGCGAAATCTTGCGTTGAAATGTTTTAAGGAGATGAAACAGAATGAATCGCATAAAGTGTCTTGCCGTGGCGTTTTGGATATGTGCCGTCCCGGCTTCGGCCGCGGCGCTGACGAAAGCGGAAATCGACGCCCGCTGGCAGCGGCTGACGGCGGCGCAGGAGGCCCGCGCGGCGGGCGAGGCGAAAGCGGCGGAGCTGCGCCGGACGCTCGACGGTCAGATCCTTGAGGGCTCTTTGTACTCGCTGTGGCGGCGCTGCGTCCGGGACGAGGCGCCGCAGCGGCTGCAGGCGGCGTGGAGCGTTCTGCGCGCCCACGTGCCGGGCGGCGACCCGAGCCGCTGGGACGAGGTCGGCTCTTTCGAGCTGCCGTCGGAAACGCCGCGGGCGTTCATGGTGATCGACGCGCTCTATGCGGCGCTGATCGAACTGCCGCGCCGTGAAGGCGGCGAATGGCTGGCGGCCGGGCTGCTGCGCGATTTCGCGCGCTCGCCGCACGGGCGTTACGACTTTCTCGGCGTCTGTCCGGCGCCGGTGGCCGAGGCTGTGGCGGATATCGTGGCGCGCACGGGGCTGAGCGGGAACTGGCGGCCGCGCCGGGTGGTGGGGCGTCTGCCGATCGCCCGCCCGGTGCGCGGCACGGTCACCGATTCCACCGCGCGCGGCGGGGACATGCAGTTCCTCGACGGCGCGGGCATCCCGGCGGGCAACGGATTTTACGCCTGGGACCGTCCCTCGGGGCGGATCTACCGCATCAGCCTGCACGATCGTAAGCTGTTTTTCATTCCCGGTTTTTGAGCGTCGGAGAAGATGAGAAAGGGAGTTGCGAAATGACGGAGAACGAAACGAAGGCATCGGGCGTCGCCGGCGACGCGGGCTACGCGGCGCCGCTGTACGAAACGCGCGCGGAGGTGCCCGAGGCGGCGCGCTGGAAGCTGGAAGACATTTACGCCGCGCCGGCGCAGTGGGAAGCGGAGGCGAAGGAAGCGGAAGCGACGGCGGCGGAACTGGCGGCCTGCCGGGGGCGCGTGATGGACTCGGCCGCGTCGCTGCTGAAGGCGATCACGCTGGACGAGCGGCTGGATTACCTGCTGGGGCGGCTGTACAGCTACGCGGTGATGCGCAGCCACGAGGACACGGCGGCGGAAGGGCCGAAGGCGCTGGCGGCGCGCGCCACGCAGCTGAGCGTTCGGGCGGCGGAGGCGTCGGCGTTCCTGTCTCCGGAGATCCTCAGCGCCGACGAGGCGAAGATCGGCGCCTTTCTGGCGCGGGAGCCGAAGCTGGAGCTGTACCGCCTGATGCTGCGGCGCATCCTGCGCGAGAAGAAGCACGTCCTTTCCGCCGAGCAGGAAGCCGTCATGGCGGCGATGGGCGAGCTGGCCGGGGCCCCCGACGAGATCTTTTCGATGCTCGCCGACGCGGACATGCAGTTCGGCGAGATCGCCGACGAAAAGGGCGAAAAGCGGCCGCTGACGCAGGAAAGCTACGGCCGCTACATCTCCTCGCCGAAACGCCGCGTGCGCCGCGAAGCGTTCGAGGGCATCCACCGGACGTTTGCGAAGTTCCGCAACACGCTGGGCGCGGCCTATGCGGCCAGCGTCAGGAAAGACGTCACCTTCGCGCGCCTGCGCCGCTACGGTTCGGCGCTGGAAGCGTCGCTGTACGGCAACGAGATCCCCGTGTCCGTCTACGACGGCCTGGTCGCGGCGGTGAACGGAAAACTGCCGGCGCTGCACGAATACGTGGCGCTGAAGAAAAAGGCCCTCGGCGTTGAGCGCATGGAGCCGTGGGATTTGTACGCCCCCTTCACGAAGGAGATCAAGCGGACGTTCAGCTACGAAACGGCGCAGAAGCTGGTGCTCGAAGCCGTCGCGCCCTTGGGCGAGGAGTACGCGCGCACGATGCGGCGCGCTTTCAGCGAGCGCTGGATCGACGTGTACGAGAACCGCGGCAAGCGCAGCGGCGCCTATTCGTGGGGCTGCTGGGGCGTGCATCCCTACATGCTGCTCAACTACGGCGGCACGTACCGCGACGTCTCGACGCTGGCCCACGAGGGCGGACACTCTATCCACACCTGGCTGTCCAACGCGGCCCAGCCGCAGGTCTACGCCAGCTACACGCTGTTCGTCGCCGAGGTGGCCAGCACGGTCAACGAAACGCTGCTGGTGGAGCATCTGCTGGGGAACACGGCCGACCGCGAGGAGAAGATCTTTCTGCTGAGCCAGCAGCTCGAGCTGATCCGCCAGACGATCTACCGCCAGACGCTGTTCGCCGAGTTCGAACGCGACGCGCACGCTCTGGCCGAAAAGGGCGAACCCCTGACGCCGGAGCTGCTGAACCGTATGTGGAGCGAACTGTACACGCGCTACTACGGCGAAGAAGTCGGCGCCAATCCCGATCTGGCCGCGGAATGGTCGCGCATCCCGCACTTCTACAGCGCTTTTTACGTCTATCAGTATGCCACCAGCCTTGCGGCGGCGCTGGCGCTGGTCGACCGCATCCTCGCCGGCGGGCGCGCCGAGCGCGACGCCTATCTGAACCTGCTGCGGGGCGGCTGCTCGAAGGACCCGATCAGCCTACTGCGCGACGCCGGCGTGGACATGAGCACGCCCGAACCGGTGGAGCGGGCGCTGGCCGTGTTCGAGCGCAAAACGGCCGAGCTGGGGAAACTGCTGCGGTAAAACGGCTTGCAGCGGCCGGGCGCCGGGATTTTAACGGCGAGGATCCGTTGCAATGCATTTAACGAAAAACGTTCGGCCGGACGCGCATGTCCGGCCGTTTTTTTGTGCTAGAATACTGTCAGGCAAGGTTTAAAATTCAGACAAAGAGGGGAGTTCTATGGATAAGCTGAGTCCCGTGGGCGTTTTCGATTCCGGCGTGGGAGGCTTTTCCGTCGTCAGGGAAATACAGAAAGTCCTGCCGGGAGAAGACGTGGTCTATTACGGCGACAGCGCCAACATGCCTTACGGCAACAGATCGGGCGAGGAAATCCTGCATCTGACGCGCCAGATCCTCGCGTTTTTGGAGCGGCGCGGCGTCAAGGCGGCGGCCGTGGCCTGCAACACGATTTCTTCGCTGATCGATCGGTACCGCGACGATTATCCGTTCAAGATTTTCAGCGTCATCGAAGCGGGCGCCGCTTCCGTGGCGACGCTGGACGCCGATTGCGTCGGCGTGATCGGGACCGTCTTCACGGCGCGGTCGGGGGCGTACCATCGCCTCATCAACGCCGTCCGGCCGGGGATGAAGGTCTGCGTCCAGGGCTGCCCCAATCTGGCGCGCCTGATCGACGGCGGCGACCTTCGCCCCGAATCGATCGATCCCGAGCTGCGCGCGGCGGTGGAGCCGCTGTTGGCCCAGGCGCCGATCCGGCACCTGATCCTGGGCTGCACTCATTATCCGCTGGTTTCCGGACACCTGAATCGTCTTTATCCGCAGCTGACGCTGATCGATCCCGCTCATGAGCAGGCGCTGGCGGTGAAGCGTTTTCTCGAAGCGCAGGGGCTTCTCAACGACGCCGGCTCCGGCAGCCTGGAGCTGAACACGTCCGGAGACGCGGCACAGTACGCCGAGGCGGCGCGGCGCTTCGGCCTGAAAGAGCCGCGCGCGATCAACACCGTCGCGGTCGCTCAGCCGCTTTAGACAGAGGGCAAAAATGCCCTCCGCGCTCTCGACAGCGCAGGGGCATTCCCGGCGGCGCCCAAACGCGCCGCCGCAACGATCGTCGGAAGCCGCCGTTCCCGGCGGCCAAATCAGAGGAGGCTGGTTTTTGTGAAGATGAGAAGAATTGTTTCCGCGATGATCGCCGCGTTGACCCTGGCGACGGCCGCTTGCGCCGCCGACGTGGCCCTGACCTCGATCGGCCAGGGACCCGATGCGATGATGGTGAAAGTGGTCATGCGCGCCCTGAAGGTGACTCCCGATTATGATGCGCTGATGAGGCCCGAAGCGCTGCAGAACCAGAAAGTTTTGGTCGCCGTCGTCGGCGGCAGCTCCAAGGGGCTTGGCGCGGCGGGAATCGACAAGGAAGAAGAAGTGGCGCGTGCGAAGGCCCTGCTGGACGCGGCCGCAAAGAAGGGCGTGAAGGTCCTGATCATGCACGTGGGCGGCGAGGGACGCCGCGGCACTCTGTCCGACCTGTTCATCAACGCGGCGGCTCCTTACGCCGACGGCATGATCGTCGTCGACGGCGGCAACTCCGACGGGGTGTTCGACAAGTACGCCGACGAAAGGAAGATCGTCATCCAGACCGCTCCCAACGTGAAGGGAACAAAGGAGCCTCTGGGCAAGCTCCTCGCCGACTGGAACGCGGCACAGTAAGGCGCGCCCATGGAGTGGTTCTGGCCGGAAGGTTTTTATACCTTCCTCATGATTGCAGTTTTCGCTTTTGGCGCTTTCCGTTGGAAGCTGCCTATCGCCGTGGCCATGGCCCTGGCCGCGATCGTGGGCGCGCTGGCCGGCGGCGAAGGGTTCCCGCTCCGTCATTTTGTGGAAGGGCAGTTCGGCTATCTGAACACGATTCTTGTGATCGCCACGGCCATGGTCTTTATGAAGGTCATTCTCAGGATCGGCCTGCTTGACGCGCTGTCGGCATGGCTGATTCGCAGGTTCCGCCGTTTCCCGGCGCTGCTCAGTATCGGCCTGATGCTGATCGTCATGGTGCCCGGCATGATCACTGGCTCGTCCACGGCTTCCGTGCTGACCACGGGAGCGCTGGTCGCTCCGGTGCTGAGGGCGCTCGGAGTCGACAAGGTCAAGACGGGCGCGATCATCTCCATGGCCGCCCTGCTGGGCATGATCGCGCCGCCGATCAGCATCCCCGCGATGATCATTTGCGCCGGCGTCGATATCCCTTACGTGGGCTTCGCGCTGCCGCTGCTGGTCTGCACGATGCCGCTGGCGGTCGTCTACGCGCTGACGATGATCTATCCCGCGATCCGTAAAGGCGAAGACACGCAGGCCCTTGAAGCGCACCTGAGAACGATGGAGCGCGAGAAGCTCGGTTTCCGCCTCGCTCTGCCCGTGATCGTGCTGGTGGCGCTGTTTGTCGTCGAGCAGGCGCTGGCTTCCGTCTGGCCGGGGCTTGGCATGCCGCTGATCTTCCTCGTTTCCGCGGCGGCGGGATTCTTCGCGGGAGTGAGATGGAACTTCGTCGACACGGTTACCGAGGCGATCGACGACTGTCTGCCCGTGCTCGGCATCCTCATGGGCGTGGGCATGTTCATCCAGATCATGACGCTGATCGGCGTGCAGGGCTTTATTGTCGTCTCGACGCTGAGCCTGCCGAGCTGGACGCTCTATCTTGGCATCGCGCTGATCATCCCGTTGTTCGGAGCGGTCTCGTCTTTCGGCGCTTCTTCGGTGCTCGGCGTTCCCTGCCTGCTGGCCATGCTCAGCAAGGATTCGGTCGTCGTCGCGGCGGCTCTCAGCCTCGTGGCTGCGCTGGGCGATTTGATGCCGCCGACGGCGCTGGCCGGCATTTTCGCCGCGCAGGTGGTCGAGGAGGAGAACTATTTCAAGATCCTCAAAAGGTGTCTCTGGCCGAGCTTCATCCTCGACGTCTGGGGCATTCTGATCATCGTCTACAGCAACGATATCGCTGCTTTGCTCAAGTAGGGAGGGAAAGCCTGATGACGCTAATCTACCGAGGAATCGTGCTCTTCGTGCTGCTCTTCGTGCTGCGCTGCATGTTCAAAGAGCGCTCGTTCTGGAAGCAGGTCACCGGCGCGATGGTGCTTATACCGCTGGTCCTCCGCCTGCTGATGATCAAGTAAGGAGGCCGGCGTGATGGAAGAGAGATCTAGGGTCAAAGGCAGTCCTCTCACGGCTGTGGCGCTGTGCGCCTTGGTCGGGCTGATCTGCTGGCTGACGGCGCGGTCGTTCATGTCCATGTGGAAGCCGGATGTCTTGTATCCGGCGCCGGGCTTCGAACGGCATATGCTGTCCGAATGGGAACCCGCCTTGAAAGGGACTCACGGCGACACGCCCGTTTACGTTCAGAAGGGGGCCGAAGAGGGGGGCACGGTCTTCGTTATGGGCGGCACGCATCCTAACGAGCCTGCCGGCTATATGGGCGCCGTCATGTATCTTGAGCGCGCGCAGGTGAAAAAGGGGCGCCTGATCGTGCTGCCCTGCGCCAATATGTCGGCGTTCACTCACAACTCGCCTCAAGACGCGGCTCCCCAGCGCTTCCACATTCCCCAGGAAGGAGGAAAGGCGCGGGTGTTCAAGTACGGTTCGCGCGCCACCAATCCAATCGACCAGTGGCCGGAGCCCGATGTGTATATCCACTATCCTTCCGGTCAGAAACTCGATGGCGGCTCGCGCAGCAATCTGAACCGCTCCTATCCCGGAACGAGGAACGACGGTCTGACGCAGCTGGTCGGCCTCGCCATCGTCGAACTGCTGAACAAGGAAAACGTCGATCTGGCGTTCGACCTTCACGAAGCTTCGCCGGAATACCCCGTCATCAACGCGACGGTCGCTCATGAACACTCCATGGAGCTGGCCGCGATGGTCACGATGGAACTCGAGATGATGGGCATTCCCATGCGGCTCGAGCCTTCGCCGGTGAACTTCCGCGGTTTGAGCCACCGCGAGTGGGGAGATCACTGTCCTAATGTGATCCCGATCCTGATGGAAGCCGGCAATCCGGCGCAGGGGCGTCTGCGCGGCCACACCGATGAGGCGCTGGTGCTCACGGGGCACGACAAGGCTTACATGAAAGCCGCCACGCTCGGCGTGCTGTTCATCCCCTACGTGGACCGGCAGCCGCTTGAATTGAGGACGGCACGCCATGTCGCAGCCATGAGCAAGTACGTCGAACTGCTTGGCGACGTGCGCCCCGGCAAGGAAATCGTCGTGGAGGGCATCCCTTCGTATGAAGAGATCAACGAAAAGGGGCTCGGCGCCTGGCTGGCCCCG
Source organism: Pyramidobacter sp. CG50-2 (assembly GCF_003612005.1). NCBI lineage: Bacteria > Thermotogati > Synergistota > Synergistia > Synergistales > Dethiosulfovibrionaceae > Pyramidobacter > Pyramidobacter sp. CG50-2. The sequence goes on along the minus strand of NZ_RAWT01000001.1, from coordinate 63,050 downwards.
GCGCAATAAACAGTCGTTTTATGAGGTTGGGCTTTAGGGCTGCGGAGCGTTTTGCAGTCTCAAAATACAAAGGAGGGAACGGTATGAAGAAATTGGGCGCAACGTTGGCATTGGCTCTGGTCGCCGCTGCTGCATGCGGGGCCGGCGCTGTGGAGGTCAAGGATGTTTACGCCGAGCATGGCATGGTGGCTGCGGCGCACGAATTGGCGGCCAAAGCCGGCGTCGAGATCCTGCAGAAGGGCGGCAATGCGATCGACGCGGCGGTCGCCACGGCTCTGGCGCTGAACGTCGTAGAGTTCAACGCTTCCGGCATCGGCGGCGGCGGATTTATGACCTTCTATTCGGAAAAGACGAAAGACGTGATCTGCCTCGATTACCGCGAGCAGGCTCCCGCTTCGGCCACCAAGGATATGTTCGCGTCCGAGCAGGCCAAGAAGGAAAAGTGGTCGGCCTACGGCGGCAAGTCCGTCGGCGTGCCCGGCTGGCTGAAGGGCATGACCTACGCGCTCGAGAACTACGGCACCATGACCTTTGCCCAGGTTGCCGAACCCGCCATCCGTCTGGCCGAGGAAGGCTTCGTCACCGACCCGGCCCAGAAGGGATTCATTCAGGATCACTTCGAGACGCTGAACCAGTTCAACGAGCCCGGCACGCTGCCTTTCTTCGACGAGGTCGGACTGCCCATCGAGGGCGGCACGCTTCTGAAACAGCCGGCGTTGGCCAAAACCTTCCGTCTGATCGCCGAGAAGGGGATCGACGTGTTCTACAAGGGCGAGATCGGCGAGGCCATTTGCAGGGCCGTGGAGCGCACCGGCGGCAAGATGACCATGGAGGATCTTGCCAATTATCAGATGTACGTCCGCAAGCCCGTCATCGGCACCTATCGGGGTTACCGGATTTATTCCGTGCCTCCCGCGTCGTCCGGCGGCACGCATGTGGTCCAGCTGCTCAACATCATGGAAAACTACGACGTCAAGAGCTTGGGATTCAAGTCCGCGAAGAAAGTTCATGTCTTCGGCGAGGCGACGAAGATGATGTTCGCCGACCGCAGCAAGTACATGGCCGACACTGCTTACGCCAAAGTCCCGCTGGCGGGGCTGCAGTCCAAGGAATACGCCAGGGAGGAAGCCAGCAGGATCACCGACGCGATCGTCGACAAGCCGGAAGCGGGCGATCCCTGGAAGTACGACACGGCGGAGAAGACTTCTTTCCTCGGCGGCATGGGAGACGAGCGTTTCTCGACTTCCAGCTTCTCCGTGGCCGACCAGTTCGGCAACGTCGTCACTTCGACCAACACGATCAACTTCTTCATGGGGTCTTCGGTGTTCGTGCCCGAGTACGGTTTTCTGATCAACGACGAGATGGACGACTTCGCTTCCAATCCGGAAAGCGTCAACGCCCCCGAACCCGGCAAGCGGCCTTTGTCCTGCATGAGCCCCACGATCGTGCTCGATCCCGAAGGGCGTCCTTTCATGAGCATCGGTTCGCCCGGAGCGACCCGTATCATCACCGCCGTGGCTCAGTGCATCATGAACGCCGTCGACCACGGCATGACGATGGACGAGGCGATCGAGGCGGCGCGCTTCCACAATCAGAGCGGCAACGAAATGAGAACCGAAAACGATCGCTACGACAAAGCGCTTCTTGACACGCTCGAACTGATGGGCTACAAGATCTCGCTGCAGGAACCGCTGTACACCGGCGGCGCCCAGGGCATCATGTTCGACTGGAACGCCAAGGGCACCGACAAGTTCCTCAACGGCGGCGCCGACAGCCGTCGTTTGGGAGCGGCCGTCGGCTTCTAGCGGGGAAAAACGATCCGAATATTGACCGATGGCCAAAGCGCGGAGAACCGACGGTTCTCCGCGCTTTGGCGTGTGCGGCGGCGCCGGGGTCTTCCGGGGAGCATGATTTTTCGCTGCCGAAAGGGTTTGCAGCAATGGGGCGAGGCGGTCCGGTCGAGGTCCTTTCATCGTCGCGCCGGGAATATTCCGGGCGTCGGTTTCGCGAGTCGTGGCGGAGACGCCGCGACGCATATAATACCGCGTGATTTTATAGAAGCTGACATTCTCGTGGGGAATGTTCTGTAAAATGTGGAACTCGCCGCGCCGTCGGGGAGGAATAACACGACAGGAAATCGCATAACGCCGCTTGAAATGTCTCTCATACAAGGGACGTTTGCTATTGTATACTTTGGTTCGGGGACTTCTCAAAGCCGGGTTAAAAATGTATAATAACGCCAAGGGGAAGATTCATTTCTCTGAAGATTCATATCTTATTCTGTGGAGGGGATACGGATGAAGAAATCAAGAGTTTTGGCAGTTGCGCTCGCGGGGCTTTTTGCCGCTTCGACGGCTTTCGCGGCCAGCCAGTTCATCATGGGCACGGGCGGCACGTCGGGGACCTATTATCCTCTGGGCGGCGCCATCTCCCAGATCATCACCGACCATTCCGGCGGCAAGGTCGCCTGCGTAGCCCAGGCGACGGGGGCTTCCGTCGAGAATCTGAATCTGCTCAACGCCGGCGACATCGACCTGGCTCTGGTGCAGAACGATACTGCCGATTACGCCAAGCGCGGCGTGATGTTCTTCAAGGCGCCGCTGGCGAACGTGACCGGCATCTGCCGCATTTATCCCGAGCACATTCAGGTCGCCGTCAACGCCGACAGCGCCATCAAGTCGCTGGAGGACTTCAAGGGCAAGAATATTTCCGTCGGCGCGCCCGGCTCCGGCAACGAAGCGAACGCCCGCCAGATTTTCGGCGAGATCGGCCTGTTTGACGGCGCCAATTACGTAGGGTTTACGCCTCACTTCCTGTCCTACGCCGAGGCGACGTCGCACTTCAAGGATCGCCTGATCGACGGTTTCACCTTCACGACCGGCGCTCCCAACTCGGGCATTCAGGAGATCGTCACGACGCAGCCTCTGCGTTTCCTCGAGATCAAGGACAAGCTTCGCGACGACATCATTGCCAAATATCCGTTCTTCGCCCCCGCGCTGATTGAGAAGGGGACGTACAGCGGGCTTGATCACGATGTCGAGACTATCGCCGTGCAGGCGTGCCTTGTGGCCCGCCGCGACATGTCGGAAGACGAAGCCTACGCCGTCACCAAGGCGATCTTCGAGAATCTCGAGGCGCTTGGCAACGCGCACGCCAAGGGCAAGAATCTGACGCTTGAGCACGCTCTTGACGGCATGACGCTTGACATTCACCCCGGCGCTCTGAAGTACTACAAGGAAGTCGGCCTGGTCAAGTAAGCGGGGCTCGGAAGTTTGGAGCTTTCTCAAACGGAAGGAGTCGCGAGGCTCCTTCCGTTTTTTCAGGAAAAAGCGTGACTTTTCGTTCTGCCGGCGATGTGCGGCGGAGAGGACGTGAACATGAAAAAATCCCTAGGCCGTGCGTTTCTTTTCGTCTTTCTGCTTATGGCTGCCGCGGGGATCCTGTATGGTGTGCGGCAGCAGTATCTGACCGTGACGGATGAACGGGGGACGGTGGTCTATCTGCGTCCGGTAAAACTGGGAGAGCGCTACACGGTGCGTTTTATCCATTCGGTGGCACGGCGCCCGGTGGACGAGATCTACGAGATTGCCCCGGGCTGTTCCATCCTGCGCGAAACGGTTTATGACATGATGGGCGCGGGGCTGCCGACGGAGCCTCTGGACGGCCAGACGTTCACGGTGGAGGACGGCGCATACCACATCAGGGGTTTTCATCTGAGGCTCCCCGCGGTGACCTACCGCATCAGCAAGGTCGTGGCGGATCACACGCTGTGTGTCGGGAAGGATGAATTCAGGCTGAAGCAGTGGGTGTCCGCCCCGGGGAAGCCGCTGACGTTCACGGTCCACGAAGGGAATCTGTGCGAACTGCTGAAGTTTAAATGTCGGAGCATGTTGTAGAGTATAAGGGGGTATGGGAATATGGATGAAATGAAGAAAGAGTCAGGCGCGACGGAGCTGCCGCAAGAGAAAAAGCAGCTGAATGCCGACACGGTGGCCGGCGACCAGAGCGCAGTCCAGGAGAATCTCGAAAAGTACGATACGGAATCGCGGTACCGTCGCCCGGATGGTTTCTGGGGCAAGGCGATCAAGCTCATCTGCATCGTTTTTTCTCTGTTCCAGTTCTATACGGCCGGTTTCGGCGTGCTGCCGGCGCAGATTCAGCGTCCTCTGCACGTGTTCTTCACGTTCGTGCTGATTTTCCTGCTGTATCCTTCGTTCGCGTCGTTCTCCAGAAAGACGATGCATTGGCTCGACGTGGTGCTGGCCGTTCTTGCCGGTTCGACGATGATCTACCTTGTCGTCAATTACGAGGCGATCCTGTACCGCGGCGGACTGCCCACGACGTTCGACCTGATCTTCGGCGCTCTGGCGATCCTGTTCACGTTCGAAGCGGCGCGCCGCATCGTCGGGCTGCCGATCGTGCTTGTCGCCCTGGTCTTCGTGCTCTACGCCCATTTCGGCAAGATCATGCCCGGCTTCCTCGCTCACCGCGGTTTCAGCTGGACGCGTATCGTCAACCACATGTACCTGACCACTGAAGGGATTCTTGGCTCGCCCGTCGGCGTTTCTTCGACCTTCGTCTTCATGTTCATCCTGTTTGGCGCTTTCCTGAACAAGACCGGGCTGGGCAAGTTCTTCATCGATCTGGCCCTTGCCGCGGCCGGGCATCAGGCCGGCGGCCCGGCCAAAGTGGCCGTCATCTCGTCGGCGTTCTTCGGCACCATTTCCGGCAGTTCCGTGGCCAACACGGTGACGACGGGAACGTTCACGATCCCGCTGATGAAGAGCATCGGTTACCTGCCGCACTTTGCCGGCGCCGTCGAAGCGGCGTCGTCCACGGGCGGCCAGCTGATGCCCCCGATCATGGGGGCGGCGGCTTTTATCATGTCCGACTTCATCGGCGTGCCCTACATCACGATCGCCATTGCCGCCGTGCTTCCCGCCCTGCTCTATTACATGGCCGTGTTCATCATGATCCACATGGAAGCCAAGCGCCTCGGCCTGCGGGGGCTGCCCAAAGAGCAGCTGCCCAACACGAAGAAGATCTTCCTGGCCGGCGGGCACCTGCTCATCCCGCTGTTCGTCATCGTTTACATGCTGATCAAAGGCTATACGCCGCTGAAGGCCGCGTTCTACAGCATCCTCTGGACGGTGGCCGTGGCCATGTGCCGCAAGAACACGCGCATGAAGCTGAGCGACATCATCGCCGCTTTCGACGAAGGCGCCCGCAGCGCTCTCGGCGTCGCCGCGGCCTGCGCCTGCGCCGGCCTCGTGATCGGCTCCGTGACGCTGACCGGCATCGGCCTGAAGCTTGCCAACGGCATCGTTTCGCTGGCGGGCGGGCATTTGTTCTTCACGCTGGTGCTGACCATGATCACGTCGATCCTGCTCGGCATGGGGCTGCCCACGACCGCCAAGTACATCGTGCTGGCTTCGATGGCCGCGCCCGCCATTCAGAAGTTCGGCGTGCCCGTGCTGGCGGCGCATATGTTCATCTTCTACTACGGCATCATCGCCGACCTGACGCCGCCGGTCGCGCTGGCGGCCTACGCCGGCGCCGGTATCGCCGGAGCCAACCCGATGCGCACCGGTTTTACCGCCCTGCGTCTGGCCGTGGCCGGATTTTTGATTCCCTATTTCTTCGTTTACAGCCCCGAACTGCTGATGATCAACGCCTCTGTCGCCAACACGACCGTGCCGGTCGTGACGGCGATCCTCGGCACCGTGCTGCTGTCCTTCGCGGCGGCGGGCTACTGGCTGCGCAATCTGAACCTGTTCGAGCGCGCCGTGATCTTCGCCGCTTCGCTGCTGCTGATCCAGCCTGGCTGGATGACCGACGTGATCGGCGCCGGCGTCGGCGTGGCGATGTATCTGCTTCAAAAGATGACGCTGAAAAACAGGGCGTGACGCTTGCGCCCAATCCGGACCGGCTGCTGGGCAGCCGGTCCGGATTTTCTGTCGGGGGCGACGCAGAAATTTCATCCTATCGGGTGATGCGAGCGTCTCGTTCCATGGTAGGATAGGGATGGATGCGGCGTTCCGTGAAGGCCGCCGGCCGATGAGCGGCGCGCGGATGGCACGCCGGGGGCCGTGCGAAGGGAAAGGCACGAAGAATATCCCGCTTTAGATAGTATTTTATTTAATATTATGCATTGAGGAAAGAGTTTCGGAATGATAAGATTCAAACCGGTAGTGCGCCTTTCGTAAGAGGGGCTGATGTGGTTCTTGCCGCAGGGCGAGACGAATATTTGAAAGGTGGAATGTCTTATGAAGAAATTCCGTTCCGTTCTGGCCGCTTCGGCGGCGTTGGCGCTCCTGGTGTCTTCCGCGTTCGCTGCTCCCCGGCCGGGCGATCTGACGACCGGTCTGGTTGGCGGCGGCGACTGGGCCGCGTTCGGACTGCGCGACGCGCAGGCGCTGCTGAACAAACCGGCGGATTCTCTGCTGATGCGCGCCATGAAAATGCTGCCCGCCGAGCAGGTGAAGAACTACGCCGACAAGGCCGGCAGCTTCGACGTGCGCATCGCTCTGAAGTCGAGCCTCGACGAGGTCGATAAGCTGGCTCTGGCGATGGAGATGAAAGCGCCCCTGACCGCCGAGGATTTTGCGGCTGCCGGCAATTTCAAGGCCCCCGAGTTCACGGTGACCGCTCCCGAAGGCACGACCGTCACGCCGCTGGGCACGGTTGACTCCGAGGACGGCTCCATCGGCCTGATTTATTTGGCGACGCTGGAGCGCGACGGCGCCAAGTACCTGATCGGCGCGAGCGGCGACCCCGCCAACCTGGCCGTGATGGCCGGCGCTCCCGAGAACAGCGCCGTGGTGATGGCCCGCACGCCCGCCAACGTTTGGGCGCAGATGCAGATCTCGGCGGAGACGCTGGCCAAGATGGACGCGCCGCTGCCGCAGCCGCTCAGCCTCGAACTGGGGCTTGACGACACGGCGACGTCCGTGAAGGCGATGCTGTGGAGCAACCTTGTGGACGAGATCGGCGCCCTGATCGGCAAGGATCTGCGCGCCGTGCTCAACGGCGGCGCCGCGGCCAAGGCCCCGTTCGTCTACGGCTCTTCGCCGCTGGCCGCTCTCGTGAACCTGTCCGCTTCCTTCCTGCCGGAGAACTTCAAGCTCGCCGACCTGATCGCCGACGCGGACATGCTCAAGGAAGCCGAGTCAGAAATCAATGGAGCCATTGGCGCCGTCGGCCTTGAGTGGGCGGACGTCGTCAAGATCCTGCGCGGCAACGTCACGCTCGGCGTGGCCGGCAAGCTGGCCGCACCCATGGTGGGCGAAATCCCCGGCCTGTACCTGCACGTTTCCGACATCGACGCCGCCAAGGCGGCCGCGCTTGCCAACATGCTCGCCGAGCAGGGCAAGATGGTGGCCGGCGAACCGGCCGCCTACGACGCGGACGGCTGGAAGGGCTTCGCGTTCGCCGCGCCCGTCTCGGTCCTCGTCGCCGGCGGCGAGAAGGGCCTGCTGATCGCCGGCATGAACGCCGATCAGTTCGGCCAGGCCGCGGAAGCGGCTTCCGGCCTTGCGGCGGCGCTCGAGCCCCGCAACGTGGCGCTCGGCTTCGACGTCAAAGTCCTGCAGCCCGTGCTGAAGAAGCTGTTCGCCGACTTCGGCGACAGCGTCATGCCGGCGCTGGGCGGCGACGACGCGAAGGGCATCGTCTCCATGGTATTGGACAACATGGGCATGGTCGACGCGGTCAACCTGGTCAACGCCGACGCCGACACGCTCGTGCTCGAAGTGACGCCCAACGCCGAAATGGTGGGCGCGATCCTACCCGCGGCGCAGTAAAAACGTTCTTTCCGCACGTTTCAAGAAGCGAAAAACAAACGAACCGCCCCGCTGAAATTTCAGCGGGGCGGTTCGTTTGTTGGGCGCGCCGTTTATTTGACCTGTTTGCCTTCGGCGTACAGCTGGACGATGTTGAGGATGACCTTGACGCATTTTTCCATGGCGCCGACCACGGCGTATTCGTACTTGCCGTGGCAGTTGTAGCCGCCGATGAAGAGATTGGGCGTGAGCAGGCCGCGGAAGGAGAGCTGCGAGCCGTCGGTGCCGCCGCGGGCGGCGATGATCTTCGGCGTGACGCCGGCCATCTCGTAGGCTTTCAGCGCGGTGTTGACGATGTCCATGCGCTTCTGCAGCGGCACGGCCATGTTGTAATACTGGTCGTGCATTTCCAGCTCGGCCAGTTCGCGGCCCCAGCGTTCGTTGAGCTGGCGCACGAGCAGCTGGAAATGTTCTTTGCGCGCCTCGAACTTGGCGGTGTCGTGGTCGCGGATGATGTAGGTCATCTCCGCCTCTTCCACGCCGCCTGCGATCCCGGTCATGTGGTAGTACCCTTCGTACAGCTCCGTGTGGGGCGGCGTCTCGGCGGGCGGCAGCGAGGCGGCGAACTCCATGGCCACCATGGCGGCGTTGATCATCTTGTTCTTGGCGGTGCCGGGATGGACGGCGACGCCCTTGATCTTCACGTGCGCCTGGGCGGCGTTGAACGTCTCGTAAGAGAAGGTCCCCGTGCCGCCGCCGTCGACGGTGTAGGCGAAGTCGGCGCCGTATTTTTCCAGATCCCAGAACTTGGCGCCGTGGCCGATCTCCTCGTCGGGGCAGAAACAGACCACGATTTTGCCGTGTTTGAATTCGGGATGCCGCACCATGTGCTCGACGGCGGTCATGATCTCGGCGACGCCGGCCTTGTCGTCGGCGCCGAGCAGCGTGGTGCCGTCGGTGACGATCAGCGTCTCGCCCTTGTGGTCGCTCAGCTCGGGAAAAACTTTCGGCGACAGCACCACGTTCTCGGCGGCGTTGAGCACGACGTCGCCGCCGTCGTAGTTCTCGACGAGGCGGGGTTTGACGTTTTTGCCGGTCACTTCGAGGGCCGTGTCGATGTGGGCGCAAAAGCCGATGGCGGGCGCGCCCTCGCAGTTGGCGGGCAGAGTGGCGCAAACGTAAGCGTTCTCGGTGACCGTCACGTCGCTGAGGCCGAGGCCGCGCAGCTCTTCGCCGAGGACTTTGGCGAGATCGTGCTGGCAGGGCGTGCTGGGCACGCAATTCTGCCCTTCGGCCGACTGCGTGTCGATTTTGACGTAGCGGATAAAGCGATCAACCAGTGAAGACATGAAAGATCCTCCTTCGAAAAAGCAATGGGAAATTGTTGGCGCGAAACTATTCTACCGCAAAAAAATAAAAACGGCGTCATCAAAAAAGGGCCTGTGGCGCACACAGACCCTTTTTTGGAGCGATATTAACGGGCGTACTGGAGCTTGCCGGTGAAATGGCAGGCCACGAAATGGTTCGGCTCGTACTCGTTCAGCTCGGGCGACTGCTGGCGGCAGACGTCCTGGGCGAAACGGCAGCGGCCGGCGAAGCGGCAGCCCTGGGGCGGGTTGACGGGGCTGGGCACGTCGCCTTCGAGGATGATGCGGTTGCGTTTCTGTCCCACCTTGGGGATGGGAATGGCCGACAGCAGCGCCTGCGTATAGGGATGCAGGGGATTCTTGAAGGTGGTCTTGTAGTCCGTCAGCTCCACGATCTTGCCCAGATACATGACGGCGATGCGGTCGGAGAGGTGCTTGACGACGCTGAGATTGTGGGAGATGAACACGTAGGTGTAGTTGTTCTCCTTCTGCAGCTGGTTGAGAAGATTGAGCACCTGAGCCTGGATGCACACGTCGAGGGCGGAAACGGGTTCGTCGAGGACGATGAACTCGGGATCGAGCGCCAGCGAGCGGGCGATGCCGATGCGCTGGCGGCGGCCGCCGTCCAGTTCGTGAGGGTAGGCGCCGATCAGGCGGCGGGCCAGGCCGACCGTGTCCATCAGCTTGGTGATGCGGTCGTTCATTTCTTTGCGGCTGGAGCAGATCTTGTTGACGATCAGCGGTTCGGCGATCAGTTCGGAAACGGAAAGGCGGGGGTTCAGGCAGGAGTAGGGATCCTGGAAAACGATCTGGACCTTTTTACGCATTTCTTTCATTTCGCCCTTGCTCAGGCCGACGATGTCGCGTCCCCAGAACTTCACTTCGCCGGAAGTCGGTTCCAGCAGGCGGATCATGGCGCGGCCGAGCGTGGACTTGCCGCAGCCGGATTCGCCGACCAATCCCAGCGTCTCGCCGCGGTTGACGAAGAAAGAAACGTCGTCGACCGCATGGAGCAGACCGCGCGGCGTGTTGAAGTACTTCTTCAGGTGGTTGACAACTACCATGGGCTGGTTGTTCAGCTGTTCAGTCATAGTCATCGGCCTCCTTTAGTCGTTCTTCAGCGCCGCCGTGCGCACGGGGCAGGCGACGAAATGTCCGGGCGCCACTTCGGCCATTTCCGGCGCGCTCTTGGAGCAGTTTTCCGTCGCGTAGGGGCAGCGGGGATGGAAGCAGCAGCCCGAAGGCAGGTTGGTGGGATCGGGCATCAGGCCGTGGATGACCTTCAACTCCTCCTGCTCCGACTCGAGGTCGGGCAGCGAGTTGAACAGCCCTTCCGTGTAGGGATGCAGGCGGTGGTTGTAGATCATCTCGGTCGTGCCGTACTCGACGACGCGACCGGCGTACATGATGGCCACCTTGTCGCACATCTCGGCGACGATGCCCAGGTCGTGGGTGATCATGATCATGGCAGTCTTGAACTTTTCCTTGAGCTCGTGCATCAGCTCGAGCACCTGAGCCTGGATCGTCACGTCCAGAGCCGTGGTCGGCTCGTCGGCGATCAGCAGCGTCGGGTCGCAGGCCAGCGCGATGGCGATGACGACGCGCTGCTTCATGCCGCCCGAAAATTGGTGCGGGAAGGCGACGCCGCGCTCGCGGGGGATGCCGACCAGTTCGAGCATGTCGCCGGCGCGTTTGAGCGCGTCGGCCTTGGTGCCCTTCTGGTGCAGCTCCACCATCTCGGCGATCTGTTCGACGACGGGAACGACGGGATCCAGCGAGGTCATGGGATCCTGGAAGATCATCGCGATCTTGCCGCCGCGGATGGCGCGCATCTGGCTTTCGGGCTTGCTCAGCAGGCTCTCGCCTTCGAAGAGGATGTCGCCGGAAACGATCTTGGCGGGCGGCATGGGCAGCAGGCGCATGATGCCCAGCGCGGTGGTCGTCTTGCCGGCGCCCGTTTCGCCGACGAAGCCCAGCGTCTCGCCGGGCGCCAGTTCGAGGTTCAGCCCTTCGACGGCGTGGACGCGGCCGCTCTCGGTGACGTAGTGGATGGTCAGATCCTTGATCTCGAGGAGCAAATCTTTGTTTTCGGACATGGCAGGCTCCTCCTTAGCGCTTCAGCTTGGGATCCAGGGCGTCGCGAAGACCGTCGCCGAGGAAGTTCAGGGCCAGAATCGTGAGCATGATGGCCAGGCCGGGATAGAGCGTCAGATGCGGGAAGTCGCGGATGTACTGACGCCCGCCGGAGAGCATGGCGCCCCATTCGGGATTGGGCGGCTGGATGCCCAGCCCGATGAACGACAGCCCGGCCGCGTTGAGGATCGCCGAGGCGACGCCCAGCGTGGACTGCACGATGATCGGGGCCATGCTGTTGGGAATGATGTGGCGCAGAATGATGCGCAGATCGGAAGAGCCGACGGCGCGGGCCGCTTCGACGTACTCCATGCCGCGGATCGAGAGCACCGAGCCGCGCACGATGCGCGCGTAGTTGGGAACGGCGGAAATGCCGACGGCGATCATCATGTTGAACAAACCCGGCCCGAGCGCCGCGGCGATGGCGATGGCCAGCAGCGTCTGCGGAACGGCCAGCAGCACGTCCATGACGCGCATGATCACGTTGTCGAGCGTGCCGCCGTAAAAGCCGGCGAACGCGCCGAGCAGGCCGCCAACGACCAGCGAAATGCCGACGGCGATGAAACCGACCTGCAGCGACACGCGCGCGCCGAAAATCAGGCGGCTGAGAATGTCGCGCCCAAACTCGTCGGTGCCGAGCAGATGCTTGGCCGACGGCAGGTCGAACGTGTGCATCAGGTCCTGCTTGGAGAAGGAGAACGGCGCCAGCTGATTTGCGAAAATGGCGCAGATGACCAGCAGAATGATAAAACCCAGCCCGAACATGGCCAGAGGACTTTTGCTCAGGCGATGCAAGACTTCGGCGATGCCGCGGCGCTGTTTTTTGACGGGAGCGTCGATAACTTTTTCAGTCATGAGATGACCTCCTCTATCGTTTGTACTGCGCCTTGATGCGCGGATCGATGAAGGCGTACAGAATGTCAACCAGCAGGTTGACGACGCTGAACGCCGCCGAGACGCACAACACGGCTCCCTGCACCATGGGATAATCGCGGGCCATGATGGACGTGAGCATGACGCGCCCGACGCCGGGGATGGCGAAAATCGATTCCGTCAGCAGAGCGCCCGACAGCAAGTGTCCGAACTGGAGCCCGCAGAGCGTGACCACGGGGATCAGCGCGTTATGCAGCGCGTGCCCCCAGATGACGACGCGTTCGGTCTGCCCTTTGGCGCGCACCGTGCGGATGTAGTCGGCGCGGATGACCTCGAGCATGGAGGAACGGGTCATGCGCGTGATCATTGAGATGGACTGAGCGGACAGCGCGACCGAAGGCAGGATCATCGCCTTGAACGTGGAAAAACCCGACGACGGCAGCCAGCGCAGACGCACCGAGAAGAACAGGATCAGCAGCAGCCCCAGCCAGAACACGGGCATGGACAAACCGATCATGGCGAAGATCATGGTGACGGTATCGAAAAGCGAGTATTGCTTGATGGCGGAAACGATGCCACATGGGATGCCGATGAGGACCGCTATGAATATGGCGAAGCCGGCCAGCTTCAACGTAGCCGGAAACGCCGCCAGCAGCTCCTTCATGACGGGCGTTCTGGAAGCGTAGGAGCGTCCGAGATCTCCCTTGACGACGATCTTGTATAAATATGTGCCGAAGCGGATCCAGAAGGGATCGTTCAGGCCTTCCCGTTCGCGGAACTCTTGAATGGCAGTCTCCGTGGCCTGGTCGCCGAGCACCATCTTGGCCGGGTCCCCCGGCGTCAGATAGAGCAGCAGGAAGACGCAGAACGCCACGCCGACCAGTACGGGAATGAGCAGGATAATCCGGCGGAGAATGTATCGAAGCATGGTTTTACCTTCTTTTCGTCGAATTTTGACCGTTGGGTTCACGGTGTGAGAATAAAGACAGATTAGCTATGAATTGGACTCTCAAACCGATACAGAACGCCAAAGAAAAAAGCAGGGGAACAGGAAATTCCCCTGCTTGCGCGCGTGCCTGAGTTTTTTCCTCAAGCCGGCAGGCGCTGCGGATTAGTCCTCGAAGTAGACGGTGCGGAAGTTGTAGGTGTCGTTCGCGCCGACTTCAAAGCCCTTGACATACTTCTGAGTGCCGACGCAGTTGTCGTCGCTGTGAAGATAAACCTGGGGGCACTGATCAAGGAGGATTTCCTGAGCTTCCTTGTAAACGGCGGCGCGCTCGGGACCGTCGAGGGTCTTGCGTCCCTTGTCCATGGCGGCGTCGAAAGCGGCGTTGCTGAAGAAGGTATAGTTGGAGCCGGCGTTCGTCTCAAGCAGACCGCTCATGGCGAAGTTGGGATCGGGAACGCTGGTGGACCAGCCGAGGATGAACATGTCATGGTTCTTTTCCTGCAGGCCGTTGAGATACGCGCCCCACTCGAGGACCTTGATCTCGGTCTTCATGCCGACTTCGGCCAGCATGCCCTGAATGATCTGGGCCATGTCCTGACGTTCTTTGCGCTCGTTCGTCCAGATCTGGTAGGTCTTGTTCAGATCGATGCCCGATTCGGCGAGCAGCTTCTTGGCAAGCTCCTGATCCTGCACGTGCTCGGGCTGATCGTTGGCGATGCTGTAAGGCAGAGCCGCGGGCACAATGGCGCGGGGCACGGAGCCGTTCTTGCCGAGCTTCTCATAGACGACCTTGTGCATGCCGATGCTGTCGATGGCGGCGTTGACGGCGCGGCGGACGACTACGTTATCGAAGGGAGCCTTGACGGTGTCGAAACCAAGGTAAGTGACGTTGACGGCGGGAACCTGCTGCAGAACCAGTTCGGGGTTATCCTTGACGCGGTTCAGGTCGTTGACGGCGATGGGGAAGGCGATATCGACGCCCTTGGTCTCGAGCTCGATGGTGCGGTTGTTGGCTTCGGGGATGGAACGGACTTCGAGATACTGGTACTTGGGAGCTTCGCCCCAGAAACCGTCGAAGCGCTCAAGCTCATACTTGTCGTTCTTCTGCCAGCTCAGGAATTTGAAGGGGCCGGTGCCGACGGGCGGCGCGGCCAAGGTGCCATAGTTGTCGCCAGCGGCTTCGACGGCCTTCTTGTTGAGGATCGAGGCCCAGCTGTGGGTCAGGGAATTGAAGAACGAGGAGTTGGGGGCTTTCAGTTCGATGACGAAGGAGTAGTCGTCGAGGACCTTGACATCCTTGACGTCCTGGGAATAGCTGCGGATCTTGGCGCCTTTGTCGGTGGTGGCGCGCATCAGCGTGAAAGCGACGTCCTCTGCCTTCAGCTCTTCGCCGTTGTGGAACTTGACGCCCTTGCGGAGCACGAACTTGATCTCGGTGGGCGAGACGAACTCCCAGCTCTCGGCGAGACCGGGCGTGACAACGTTCTGATTGTCGCGGAAAATCAGCGTGTCGTACAGCTCGAAGCAGCAGCGCGAACTGGGAACGTCGTTGTGGCCGATAGGATCCATGCTGGTGACGTCGTACTGATCGGCGACGATCAGACGATCCTTGGCCGCGAAAGCGGTGCTGGCCGCCACACCGAGAACGAGGGCCGCGAGAGCCAGAATGGTGCTTTTCTTCATGTAATGCCATCTCCTTCGATAGGATAAGAGCACTGAAAGCCAAACTGCCGTCCCGTCTCCCGCCAGCGCCCGCCGGGGACGGGATGGCGACATCGCGTCGCCGCCGCGCGGTCTGTCCCGCAGACCGCTTTGTTTCTCGATCCGCTTTCCGTCTTGTTCGTGTCCAAAGAAACGATCGCCGACGGTGCTCTTCCGAATGTTATTTATTGTTAGGAAAGCACGGCGAAAGACAGAAAGTTTTCATGTGAATAATTATGCCTTATTCGGGGCTCGTCGTCAAGAAGATATAATTTTTAACTTGTCAAAGACAAGAAGTCAAAATTGCGCGAATGTTTTCAAAGAGACTTCCGACGCTTTGAACCTGCTTCTTCGATGAACTCTTTCCCGCTTCTGAGGCGTCGGCCGTCCATATTTACGGGAATGTATCTGTTTGTCTTAACTAATCAATGGATTGTTCAATAACTTTGTCAAGAGTCCGCTTCGAAATCATGCCGGGCAATGACCGATCGTCAATCGGAAAAGCAATCTCCCGTTTTTAAAGGCCGTCTCCGCGGATCGGAGCTGATCCTAATTCTTGTAACATGGTTTTCTGGGCGCTGCGGGGGAGTCCTGTGCGACAGGACTCCCCCGCAGCGCCCTTGCGTCCGGCTTTTTAATTAAGAAATAGTATGAAACGGTGAAGCCGTCGAGAGCCAGGGACGGCGCGTTCTCCAAGGGGATTTGACAGTCTGCCAACTTATAAATTAAAATGAGTTGTCACAATCTCTGAAAATTTTTCTCGAACGTATGGTCGAACAGAACTCGTCAGAAGAGGGGATTTCCATGAGGAAGGGGCAGGGGCAGTCCGTCTATTCCAAAATCGCCTTTGATCTCGCCGTCAAAATTGCCAGCGGCGAGCTCAGGGAAGGGACGAAGATCACCGGACGCTCGTTGATGGGGACGCAGTACAAGGCGTCTCCGGAAACGATCCGGCGCGCGCTCTGGCATCTGAACGACGTGGGGGCCATTTCGACGCAGGACAACGTCGGTTCGACGATTGTATCCCGAAGCCATGCCGTGGAATATGTCGAGCATCGCCAGCTCGACAACGATCTGCTCGCTCTCAGAGCGCGGCTTGACGCCATGATCGCGGCGCGGGACGAGCTTAATCGAGACATCGACGCCACCCTCGGGCAGATCCTTGAATTGAATCAGCGCTTTCGGGACAGCGACCGACTGCACATGTTCACGTTCAAGATCGGCGGAACTTTCCCCGCTCTGGGGGTCAGCATCCGCGATTTTCAGTTCCGGCAAAAAACCGGCGCCACGATCGTGGCGATCAGGCGGGACGATGAAACCATACTGTCGCCGGAGCCGTCGACGGAATTCAAGGTCAACGACATGCTGATCGTCGCGTGCGGGGTGCAGCATATCGATAAAGTCCGCGAACTCATGGAGGACGGCGTTCCCAAGGCCCGCTGCAAAAGTTGAAGGGCGACGGGACGAAGCCATTTTTTCGGAGAGTGACGCGCTTCTTCGCGAACTCCTGGGGCGCTGGGGAGGGGCCGCTTTCGGGGCGGTCTGTCTCCCGCCGCCATCGGCGCTCCGGGGGATCCGAAACCCATGAAAAGGAGGACATCATGAAAAAGACGACAAGATCGCTGCTGCTCTTGGCAATGCTCCTGCCGTGTGTGTCGGCGGGGTGCGCCGCCGGCGGCACTGCGACGGGGAAAGGGAAAACCGCTCTCACATTCGCCGACGTGGGCTGGGATTCCATCAAACTGAACAACGCGCTGGCCGGATTGATCGCGGAAAAAGTTTTCGGGTACACGTGGCAGGAAACGCCGGGTTCCACGCCGATCTCCCATGAGGCCCTGCTGAAGGGAGAAATCGACATTCACATGGAGGAATGGACCAGCAACATTCGGTCTTACGCTCCGGACCTGCAGGCCGGCCGTTTCACCGAACTGGGCGTGAACTTCGACGATAACCGCCAGGGCTTTTACATTCCCAGGTACGTGGCCGACCGCTGTCCCGATCTGAAGAGCGTAAAAGATCTGGCCCGTTATGCCGAACTGTTCCCCGACCCGGAGGATGCCTCGAAGGGCATCATTTACGGCGGCATCGTCGGCTGGGAGATCACGGAGATCATGAACAAAAAAATAGCGGCCTACGGGCTGGACAAGAGTTACAACTATTTCGCCAGCGGCAGCGACGCGGTGCTCAGCGCGGCGATGGTCTCCGCCTGGGACAAGAAGGCACCGATTGTGGCCTATTACTGGGAACCCACGTGGCTGCTGGGAAAATACGATTTCGTCCTTCTCGAAGACGAGCCGTACGACGCCGAACGCTATCACGAGGGATACGGCGCCTGCCCTTCGGTCACGGTGACGGTGGCGGTGAGCAATGACTTTGCCGCGTCGAATCCGGAATTCTGCGCGTTTCTTGCCAAATTCAAGATGAGTTCCGCGATGATCAGCGAAGCTTTAGCCTATATGAACACCACCAATGCCGGCTACGAAGAGGCCGCGGAGTGGCTGTTGACGAAGTCGCATCCCGAACTGCTGGATCGATGGCTCTCGCCCGAACAGGCGGCAAAGGTGAGGGCGGCTCTGTGACAGCGCCGCTTTGTGCGTTCCGAAAGGGGGTAGAGCATGGATTGGCTGTTCACATTCCCGGAATTCTTCAAACTGAACACGACAGCGATCGACACGACGGTGCGTTCTTTCGCCGTGAACGCCGAAACCTTTCTTGACCTGATCAAAGGCGGCCTCAACAGCTTCGTGAGCCTCGTCCTGCTGTGCCTGAGGCACGTGCCGTGGCCGCTCTTCCTGCTGCTGGTCGCGCTCCTGGTCTGGCGCACCCGCCGGAGTCTCCGCAGCGGCGTCCTGTACGCCGCGCTGGTCGCCGCCATCGGCTTCGCCGGACTGTGGCAGATGATGCTGGTGACGCTGTCCGTCGTGCTGGCCAGCGTGATGATCGCCCTTGTGATCGGCATTCCGATCGGGATCCTGATCTCCGGTTCCGATCTGGCGAATAAAATGCTCCGCCCCGTTTTGGACACCATGCAGACGATGCCGGTGTTCGTCTATCTGATCCCCGCGCTGCTGCTGTTCGGGACGGGCAACGCCTCGGGCGTGATCGCCACGGTCATTTACGCCGTCGTCCCGGTCATCCGCCTCACCAGTCTGGGGATCCGCCAGGTGGACAAAGAGGTGGTGGAAGCCGCCAGGGCCTTCGGCTCCACACGGTGGCAAACGCTGTTCAAGGTGCAGATCCCCCAGGCCAAACCGACGATCATGGCGGGCGTCAACCAGACTCTGATGATGGCCATGGCCATGGTGGTCACGACTTCGATGATCGGCGTGCGCGGGCTCGGCATGGAAGTCTTGAACGCCGTCAACCGGATCGAGATCGGGCGCGGGCTCGTGGCCGGAAGCTGCGTCGTCGTCCTGGCGATCGTGCTCGATCGGGTGACGCAGGGGATGAGCTCCGGAAAAGGTGCGGACAGTCCCAATGGAGACGGAGGACAGGCTCATGACAGCCCTTCGAAATGACGTGATCCTGAGGATGGAGCACGTGACCAAGCTCTATGGTCCGAACTGCGCGGAAGCGTCCAGGATGATGTCGGCGGGGGCCGACAAGGATACGGTTTACAAAAAAACGGGGTGCACCGTCGCTTTGTGGGATGTCGGCCTGGAGGTTTTCAGGGGAAGCATTTTCGTGATCATCGGCCTTTCGGGATCGGGAAAATCGACGGCGGTACGCTGTTTCAACAGACTGACGACGCCGACGAGCGGAAAGGTCCTCTTCGAGGGGCGCGATATTCAGTCGATGAGCCGCAGGGAGCTGCTGAACCTGCGCCGCGAAAAGATAGCGATGGTCTTTCAGTCGTTCGGGCTGATGAGCCACAGAGACGTCCTGGGAAACGTCACCTACGGCCTGGAGGTGAAAGGGCTCGGGCGCGAAGACCGTGAACGCCTCGCCAAAGCGAGCATTTCCATGGTGGGACTCGACGGCTGGGAACATCAGCCGTGCGAGCGGCTCTCCGGCGGGATGCGCCAGCGGGTCGGCATCGCCCGGGCGCTGGTCAGCGATCCCGAAGTGCTGCTGATGGACGAGCCGTTTTCCGCGCTGGATCCTCTGGTGCGCCGGGACATGCAGTTCGAACTGCTGCAGATCCAGCGGAAACTGAAAAAGACGATCGTCTTCATCACGCACGACATCGACGAAGCCTTCAAGATGGGGGACAGGGTCTGCATCATGAAGGACGGGAAAGTCGTTCAGATCGGCACGCCGGAACAGCTGAGCACGCAGCCTGCCGACGAGTACGTGCGGAACTTCGTCAACAGCGCGGACAAGACGAAAGTGGTGTCGGTGCGCAACATCATGATCACGCCGTCCAGCATCGTCCGCCTGGACAACAGCGTGGATTACGCCATCCATGAGATGCGGATGAACGGTTTGTCTTCCGTTTTCGTGATCGACCATGATCTGCGCCTGTCAGGGATCCTCTCGATCAGGGAGGCGATCGAGGCGCGCCGGCAGGGGCAGCCGATCGCTCAGGCGCTCTGCCGGAACGTGCAGACCGCGACGCCCGATACGCTGATCGCAGACGCCATCTCCCTCGCGGCGGAAGCGCCGTTCCCCATCGCCGTTGTCGACGAGGAGGGGGTTTTGCTCGGCATCGTCACCAAGGCCAGCATCCTTTCCTCTCTGATGTGAGCCGCTTTCCGGCGAAAACCCGGAGGCGCGGGCTGCGGACGGAGCCCTGCGGAGTCGCTCTGCGGAGAACGGGCGCGCTGCGGTCTTTCGGTATTCGCGAATCCGTTGAACGAGAAAAGGCTGCTTCCCTCCATGCTTTTGCGCGGAGAGAAGCAGCCTTTTTTGTTCAAAGCGGCGTTGGCAGAGGCCGCGGGAGTGCGGCGGTCAATCGAGCGGGAGCAGATCGGGGAGCTGTCGGCCGGGATTGTCGTCCAGCGTGTAAACGGAGAAGGAGATCGCTTTCTGCCGTCCCAGCGAGTCGGTCACGGAAAGGCGGTGACGCCCCGGCGTCATCGGCCACAGGCAGGGCCGGTCCGCCGTGCCGCGGCCGGCGTATTTGCCGTCGACGAACCAGAAGAACTCGCCGGTGCCTTCGGCGCGGAAGACCAGTTTGGCGTCTTCCTCGTGCATCAGGTAAGCGGCGTCGGCCAGCGGCGAGGCGACCGTCAGCTCGGTCCGCTTTTCGCGCGCGCTTTCCATGTAGACGGACAGCTCCTGCGGCCAGACGACCACCACTTTGCCCTGTTCGAGCTGGTGCATGGGGCAGACTCCGGACGGCGAGACGCCGGGAATGAAATATTCCCTGACGGTGCGCGGGCAAAGGTCAGTGGGCGGCAGTCCCGAAAGCGAGCAGACTTCGCGCTGCGCCACGCCGGCCGGCGGCGCGCCGAATCCTCCCGGCGGCAGGGCGCGGAACGCTTTCAGCACGGCTGGCGCGGCCGCGCCGAGGCCGACGAGTTCGGGATGCGGTTCGCCGCGCGGATCCCCCAGCCACACGACCAGCGACCAGCGGTCGTTCCAGCCGGCCGTCCAGGCGTCGCGCAGGCCGTAGGAGGTACCGGTCTTGAAGGCGATCTGCCCGCGCGACGGATCGACGGATCGCAGCAGCGTCGGCATCCGCGCCGGATCGGCGAGGACGTTGGTGGTGATCCAGGCGCTTTCGGCGGAATAGACGTCGCGTTCCGAAAGCGGCTCTTTTTCGACGAAGCGGCTCTCGATCAGCCGTCCGCGGCGCGCCAGCGCGGTGACGGCGCGGGCGAGCTGGAGCGGCGACACTTCGCAGCCGCCCAGCACGAGCGAGTCGCCGTAGTGCGCGGCGCTCTGCGTCAGCGCCGCGAAGCCGAGATTGCGCAGTTTCTGCAGCAGGCGTTCGCCGCCTTCCGCGCGCAGGATGCGCACGGCGGGGACGTTGAGCGAATCGACCAGCGCGTTGGCGGCGCTGACGGGGCCGCGATAGATGCGGTCGAAGTTGCGCGGCGCGCGTCCCGAAAGCGTCAGCGGCGTGTCGGCCATCAGCGAGGCGGGTGTGAGCGCGCCGTCCTCGAAGGCCATGGCGTAGGCGAACGGTTTCAGCGCCGAGCCGGGCGAACGCAAAGACGAGGCGCAGTCCACCCAGCCGGCGGGAGCGCCCTTCATGCCCCAGCGGGCGTTGGGCACATAGGCGCGCACGGCGCCGGTGGCGTTCTCGATCAGCACGCCGGCCGCCGTGACGGCGTCGTCCTGCGAGGCCAGCGCGTCGAGCAGCGCGGCGCGGAGGACTTTCTGCGCGTTGCGGTCGAGCGTGGACGTGATGTCCTTTTCTTCCGTCAGGCTGATGACCTTCTGGCAGGAGACCCACTCGTCGGCCGGCGGCGGCGAGATCGTTTCCGGCAGCGGTTCGGCCATGGCGGAGCGCGCCTGCCGGTCGGTGATCCTGCCGCGCTCGCGCAGCAGCGAAATGGCCCAGTTGCGCCGCTGCCGCGCCGCTTGGGGATGCAGGTCGGGACGGTAGGCGGTCGGTCCCTTGATCATGACGGCCAGCAGCGACGCCTGCGCGATGGTCAGGTCGCGGGCCGAGCGACGGAACCAGGCCAGCGAGGCGGCTTCGACGCCGCGCAGATTGCTGCCCAGCGGGACCACGTTCAGGTAGATCTGGAGGATCTCGTCTTTCGATTTGATCTTTTCCAGTTGAGTTGCCTGGGCGAACTCGCGCAGCTTGGTTTTCAGATTGCGTTCGGCCGGCCAGCAGAGGCGGATCACCTGGCTGGTGATCGTCGAGGCGCCGGAGCGCACCTTCCCGGCCAGCAGATTGTCTTTGGCGGCGCGCAAAACTCCCCGCCAGTCCACGCCGCCGTGCGACCAGAAACGACGGTCCTCCACTTCCACGGCGACGAGCGGCATCCAGCGCCCCATCTCAGAAAGAAGGACGGGGAGACAAAACTCCCCGTCCTCCGACATGGTCACGCTGAGCATCGTCCCCTTGCGGTCGCGGACGACCGTGGAGCGGGGCCAGGACGAGAGGCGCGCCTCGATCGGCTCGAGCCGGCCGAGCCGGTTCCAATAACGCCAACTGGCTGCGGCGGCGAGAAACGCGCAGAGAAGCGCCGCCCCTCCCATCCAAAGCGTGAGCTTATGAAATTTCATCTGTAATGAACGGTTACTGGATCGTCACCGTACCGGCCTTGCCGAGGTAACCGATGCCCTTGTTGCCCAGCGCCTCGACGGAGATCGGCGGTACGGAGAACGTGCCGCGGTAGACGGCGCGGAGCGGCAGTTTCCATTCGAAGTTCTTGCCCTGCCCGTCGATGTGGAGCAGCAGACGGTCGAAGCGCAAGGCGGAGCGGACGGAGTAGCCTTCGCCGGCGGTCATTTCGCCGGCGCTGACCGCTTCGAATCCGGCGGGCAGCAGCGCGCTCAGCCGCAGCGCCGCGGGACGCGAGGTGGAAGTGACCTTGATCTTCATGGCCGCTTCCTGGCCGAAAGCGATGGAGGACAGATCGAGGTTTTCGCCCGTCTTGGCGTCGACGAAGCTGCGCTCCACTCGCAGGCCGCGGCTGTAGCTGCGCGGCTCCTTGTCGGGGACGCCGCTGGCGGTCCAGGAGTACCAGATCGAACCGGCGCCGCTGGCTTCGAGCTTCATGGTCCCGCCCTTGCCGCCGCGCCAGATCGCGGGCTTGCCGTCAAAGACCGCCGCCTCGTTGCCGTCGGCGTCGAACAGTTTGGCCGTGACGGGGCCGGGGACGACGTGAGTCGAGAACACGCCGAGCGCCATGATCATGCTGCCGGCGTCGCGGGCGCTGCGGCGTCCGCTGCCCTTGGCCAGTTCCGCGGCGATGCGGGCCGCGAGATCGCGGCTGGGCGCTCCGCCGGGTTCGATGGCGTCAAGCGCCAGCATCCTGAATCCGGCTTCGGGCAGCGACAGCTTGGCGTCGGCCGAAGAGGATTCCGAACCGGCCAGCGCCTGGGCTTTTTCCTGATCGCCGGCGAGGGCGTAGCTGGCGGCCAGCAGCGCGCGGCCGGAGCCGCTCAGGTCGCCGATGCGCTCTTCGAGCCAGTTCATCCAGCCCAGCGGCGCTTCGCCGCCCAGCGCCAGCACGTAGGCGCCATAGGCGCGGGCGTTCATGGCTTCGCGGACGTTCTTTTCCGGCAGCGGCTCGGCCATGTAACGGCGCAGCCACTGAGCGCCGGCGTTCAGGCCGGAAGGTTCGATGACGCCGGCGGCTTTGACGGCCGTCAGCAGGTGCAGGGCGGCCACCGAGCCCCAGGCGTCGGTACCGTCGCCGCGCCAGGCGCTCCACGAGCCGTCGTAGAGCTGATAGCTCGCCAGACCGGCGAGGACGGTGTTCATGGCGATGCGGTTCTCGATCGGGTTGACCAGATCCTGATCTTCGTCGCTGAGCAGGCTGGGCATGTTCAGCGTGATCCAGCCGCGCGAGACGAGACGGTCAAGGCCGAAGCCCCACGTATCGACCGTCTCGAGCAGCGAGACCGCGTCGACCACGGGCGCGCCGGAGATGGTCAGCGTCAGGCTGCCCGTACCGGGGTACCAGTCGTCGGGCAGGACGATGTCGGTCGAACCTTCGCCGGCGCTGCCGCCGCCGACCACGGAAGTCAGCGGCCAGCCGGGACGGATGGCAAGCCCGGTTTCGGACGCATAATCGCGGCCGTCCAGCGAGACGGAAGCTTTCAGGGCGCCGTGTTCGCTGGCGCTGCGAGCCGTCAGCGTGGGGATCAGCGACGTCAGTTCGAGACGCTTGTTGGCCGTCAGCGCGATCGTATCCTTCCACTCGCTTTGGCCGTTGAAGTTCAAGTCGAGCCCTTCCGCGGGAGTCACGACGGCGGAGGCGCTGCCGCCCTGTTCGGCGGTGACGTTCAGCGCCGCCTGGAGCTGGTCGCCGGGCGCGGCGAAGCGGGGCAGCGTCAGGTCGATGACCACGGGGCGGGCGATCTTCGACTCGCTTTCGGCGCGTCCCAGAGCCACGCCGTCGACAGCGATCGCTTCGACGCGAAGCGCGCCGGCGAACTCGGGCACCTGCGTGGTGATCTCCGCCGTGCCGTCCTTCAGCTCGACGGCGGGCAGCCAGATCGACAGCGGCTTGTAATCGGAAGCGCGGACCGGCGACATCATGTCGGCGTTGGCCATCAGCTTGGCTCTGCTCATTTCGGCGTCGTCGCCGCCGGCGGGATGGAGCAGCGCCGTGCCGCGGGCCTCGATGGGCAGCAGCGAGTCGTAAATGTCGCACATCTTGCCGTCCATGCCGCGGCGGCGCGTGAAGTACTTCCATGGATCGGCGTTGTCGCTGCCGCTCAAAAGCAGGATGCCGCGATCGACGAGGGCGACGGCCACGGTCCCCTTGGCGGGCTGTCCCTTGGCGTCGGCGACGCGGATCTTGGCGCTGAACACGCCGGGCTCCGCCTTGTCGGGCGCCTCGACGGAGACGTTCAGACGGCGGTCGCTGAGGTCGAGCTTCAGCGGCAGGGCGCCCAGCGCGCGATACGGCGGCTTGGTGTCGGCGCTTTCGGGGCGGACGACCTGGATCGTGAGCCAGCCGTTGGGGAGCAGTTCTTCGGTGACGGGCACGTCGACGGTCGTTTCCTTGTCGGCCATGTCGAAGGACTTGACCATCACGGGGCGGTCGCTGCCGAGGGCGAGGATGGCGCGTCCGGCGAAGGGCGACTTGACGGTGATCCGCGCCGTGGCGCCGGGCAGATAGCTTTCCTTGTCGGCTTTCAGCTCGACGCGATCGGGCATAACGGCGCCCATGGAAGCGGAGCCGGTCCAGTTTTCCCACACCCAGAGGCGCAGCGAGGCGCGTCCGTCGGCGTGAGTGAAGGTCAGGCGGTATTCGCCCTCGTCCTTGGGCGTGAAGGCGTATTTGCCCTTGCCGTTCAGCGTGACCTTGTCCGTGACGGGCTCGGAGAACTCTTCCTGCCAGGTCATGCGGCTGCCGTTGTCGTCGCTGACCATCACGTAGCGGCTGGTGACCTTGCTGATCTCGACGGCCACTTCGCCCAGGTTTACGGGCTTGTCGTCCGGATCGACGGCGACGAGGCCGATCTCGGCGGAGCTGTTGGGACGGACTTCGGCCTTCGGGGCCATCACGCCGATCAGCGCCTTGGTGGGATAGATCGGCGCCGAAACCGTGCTGCCGGTCCAGCGGCCGTTGGCTTCCATGACGTTGAGACGCAGATGGGCGCGGATGATCGAAGGAGCGTTCAGATCGGCCTCGGGCGTCCAGACGGCCTGAGCGGCGCCGTTCTCGTCAAGCTCTCCGCTGGCGATCTGGCCGGAAGAGCGCCCGGCGTCCTTGCCCATTTCGGAGCCGAAGACGTAGCCGGGATTCGCCTTGGAGACGTAGGCTTCGGGAACGGTGGTGTAATCGAGTTCCCAGTTCAGGCCGGCGCCGCTGCCGCCGAAGAGGTAGCGGGCGCTGAGTTCGAGCGTGGCTTCCTGCCCGGGATAAAACGCCTTGGGGGCCTGAAGCTTCGTTTCGATCTGAGGCGGACGGAACTCCTCGATCTGCACGGCGCGCTCGGCGACGACGGTCTTCGTGCCGGGAACGGTCAGCCGCAGCGAATAGGAACCGCTGTCGACCGTAGCGGGGATCGGTACGGAGACGACGCCCGTGCCGTCGGCGCCGAGCTTGATGACGCCGGAAGCCAGGTCGATGCCGCGGGCAGTCAGCGCCCAATTCAGCGGGAATTCGCCGGGCAGTTCGAGCACGGTGCTGCGCACGATCGCCTTGGCTTCGAGCGTTTCGCCCGGCTGCCAGAGCGCGCGCGGCAGGATCCACATGCCGTCGTAGGCGTCGTTCCACGGCGCGCCGGAGATGTCGACGTCGCGGCCGGAAAGCTGATTGACGCCGAGCTTGACGAAGGAGAGACGTCCTTCCTTTTCAACGGTGACCACGGAAGGCTGGAGGTCTTCCTGCCAACCTTCGGCGACGCCGAAGGAAACCAGGCCGTCGGCATCCGTCGTTCCGTTCAGGAGCAGCTGATTTTTGCTGGAGTAAACTTTCACTTCGGCTCCGGCCAGCGGCTTGCTGTCCGAGATCGAATTGGCCCAGATCTGCAGGCCGCGCTTGTACATGCGCGCCGACAGCGCCGTGTCGGTGATGGTGAGGAGCATTCTGGCGCTGTCCCACGTGGAGGGATCTCCGTTTTTGGCCTCGATCAGGTAGACGCCTTCGCCTTCGCAGCCGAGGCCGGCCAGATCGAGGGCGCGGCGCGCGGTCTCGTTGACCATGCCGCCGACGGCGTATTTCTTGGAACCGAGCGGTTTTGCCCAGCTGGTGAAGCTGCCCTCGTCGTCAAGATCGAGCGCGGCGATCGGCACGTTGTTGTTGTAGAGCCGCCACGCCGAAACTTCGAGCGTTTCGATGTTGGCGCTCTCCACGGCGACGCGCGGGGCCTCGGCGGGCGTGAGGAACATTCCGG
Source organism: Pyramidobacter sp. CG50-2 (assembly GCF_003612005.1). Taxonomy (NCBI): domain Bacteria; kingdom Thermotogati; phylum Synergistota; class Synergistia; order Synergistales; family Dethiosulfovibrionaceae; genus Pyramidobacter; species Pyramidobacter sp. CG50-2. The sequence continues at coordinate 36,825 of NZ_RAWT01000001.1, read as the reverse complement.
CGGCGGGGAAGCGCACGAAAGAGGGCATGTCGGGGAAGATGAACGCCTTGACGAAATCTTCTTTCATCGGTTGGGCGTCCTGTCCGGTCAGTCCCTTGCGGATCGTCAGCGTGACGCGGCTGCGGGGCGCGAAATCGCCCTCGATGTTGAAGCCGTCGTAACTGCCGGTCAGCGTGAAGGGAACGGCGGGAGACAGCTCGATGAATCCTTTGGCCTTGGCCAGATCGACGCTGTTGTTCAGGCCGACGCGGATACGCCCGCGGCCGGATTCGTTCATGTAGGCGTTGGAATCGGTCACCAGCGTTTCGGTGGACACGTTCAGCGTCGCTTCGAGCCCGCCTGCCTGCGGCAGGTCGCCCTTGTCGGGCAGCAGCCCGCCCTCGACGAGGACTTTGACGCTCTTGCCGTAGACGGAGCTGGTGCGGACGACGATCTCTTTGGCGGGCGTCGCGCCCTGAATGTTGTAGCCCACGGAGTTGCCGGCGGCGTTGAAGATCTTCAGGAAGCCGCGCAGGCGCACGGGCGAGACTTCGGCGTTGAAGTCGAGGCGCAGCGTCAGCTCGCGGTTGGGCGACGTGCCGATGATGGTCACGCGGTCGAAGCTGAGCGCCGGGCGGTGGAACGTGAAGCTCTGACGTCCCGCAACCAGCGATCCGCCGGCGGTGCGGAGCCCGCCGGGGCCGAAATCGGCGTCATAGCGCGTGGCCGGCTGCAGATTGGCGGACGGCGTGAAGACCAGCTGATTCGTCTTCACCCACTTGGCCGTGCCGGCCAGGGCCGGACGGAATTTGAGCGGCACCGCGCCGCCCGTGAGGGGCTTGTTCAGCTGGTTGCTTTTCACCACGTCGCCGCTGAAGACGACGGTGAACTGAGGGCGGTTGGCCGTCACTTCGCCCTCGGGGGAGAAGCTTTTGACGGTCACATCGTTGGCCGCCCATGCCGCGCCGGCGAGAATCAAGCCGCACAGCAGGGCGCCGAAAAATTTGCGCATGGAAAGACCTCCTTGCGAGAAAGATTTTATGATGCGGAAAACGAGCTTACGACTGAACGGAAGCCCGTTTAACACCAAGAATGTTCCACGTGGAACATTTTCAGCCGACGTGCGAAATCCTCCGGCAAAGCGGCGGTCGACCGCGTCGAATCGAACGTCCGTGCCGGACCTTGGAAGGACGACCGCACGGCCGGCGGCGCCGATCTTTTGTTGATGAAGTACCAGGCGCCGCCGATGACCGCGGCGGTCAGGAGCACGGCGATGGCGACGCGGAGCGCCGAGATCGGCGACTTGCCGCCGACCCGTCCGGTCTGGCCGTTGACCATGAAGTTGTAGACCTTGCCGTTGTAGCGGAACGACGACAGCCACACCGGCAGCAGCAGATACTTGAACTTGAGGTCGTCGTAGCTGGTCTGTACGTTGACGTTGGCGACCGTGTCGGCGCGGCATTCGCAGCGGATCTTCTGCTCGACCTGGCGTTCGAGATGGTCGTGGATCTCTTCGCGTCCCTGTTCCCAGCCGTCGTTGAGGCCGACGGAGTAGCGTTCGGCGGCGTAGCCGGCCAGGTATCGGGGGTTATAAGCGACGTTAGCCTCGGTGTCGAAGGGCAGGATCTCGTTCAGGATCGAGGCGTCGTGGCGCGCCGTGGCGAGCACGGGATGATCGTTGACGAATTCGCTGTAATCGCCGGAAGTGTAGTACCAGTCGGTGACCGTGCGGGTTTTGCCGTCGGCCTCCCTGACCGTGCGGTAGATGCCGTAGCGCCCGTCGTACTCGGACTCGGTCTGCGTGTCGAAGGTCCAGTAAGGCAGATAGACGCCGTGGAAGGCGTCGGGACGCGCCTTCTGCTTGGCCAGCGACGGGCAGAACAGTTTGCCGGCGATCCAGCGCTTGAAGTTCGCGCCGGCGGTCTTCTTGTCGATCTTGAACGGGCAGACGCCGCCGGGGGCCATGGTGTCGTCGTCCTGCACTTCCATGACCTGGTTGGAACCACAGTAAGGGCATTCGTTGGCGACCTCGAGCGCGTCGTAGATCGTTTCCGCGCCGCAGGACTCGCAGAGGACCCTTTTCTTGGCGGCGCCCCAGTCGTGACTGGCGCGGTCTTCTGCGTCTTCGAAGTCGATCTCGCGGGCGGCCTCGCCGGCCGCGATCTCTTCGGCGTATTCGCAGTAGGGACATTTCATGCCGCCCGTGGCGGGGTCGAACTCCATGACGCCGCCGCACTGCGGGCATTTCTTGTCGGTCTCGTCCTTGGTTCGGACCCGTACAGGTTCCTGCTCATCCTGAAAGGCCGATTTTTCTTCCATGAAATTTTCTCCTTTCGAGCGCGATACGGAAACTCTGCGGAAAATCCTTTATTTGGCGACGTTGTCGTTTTCGTCGAAGGGATCGCCGCACTCGGGGCAGAACTTGGGCGGATGATGGGGATCCTTGGGCTCCCAGCCGCACTTGTCGCATCGGTAGAGCGGTTCGCCGGCGGGCTTTCTGGCGCCGCATTCGGGGCAGAACTTGCCCTTGTTGACGTGGCCGCAGGTCGGGCAGGTCCAGCCTTCGGCCGAAGCCGGCGCGGGCTGAGGGGCGCCGCACTCCGAGCAGAACTTGCCGCGATTGCCGTCGTGTCCGCACGCGCCGCACTTCCAGCCGGCGGGAACGGGAGCCGGCGCCGGCTTCGCGGCCTGCGGGGCGGGGGCGGCGTGCTGCTGCTGCGCGCCCATGGCGAACAGATTGGCCGCGTTCATGCCGCCGGCCTGAGAGGCCATGTTCATGCCGGCGAAGGCGAACATCGGCCCCGTCGCCGTGTTGGAGGCGGCGGCGCGCATGGCGTCGGCCTGCGCCTGGCCGAGATGGGCGGCCATCATGTTGGGATTGCGGAGCACGGCGCTGCGCTGCATTTCCTTGATCATCTTCTCGTCCTCTTCGGACGCCTTGACGGAGTTCACGCCGAAAGCCACGATCTCGATGCCGCGCAGGGCGCCCCACTGTTCGGAAAGGATGTCGTTCAGCGCCTTGGCCATTTCCATGGTGTGAGCGGGCAGGGAGCTGTAACGGATGCCCTGTTCGGAAAGGCGGGCGAAGGCGGGCTGCAGCGCCGTCAGCAGCTCGGTCTTGAGCTGGCTGTCGATCTGGTCGCGCGTGTAGACTTCGTTCACGTTGCCGCAGACGTTGGTGTAGAACAGCATCGGGTTGGTGATGCGGTAGGAATATTCGCCGTTGCAGCGGATGGCGATGTCGATGTCGAGGCCGATGTTGCTGTCGACGACGCGGAACGGAACGGGGTTGGCCGTGCCGTAACGGTTGCCCATGATCTCCTTGGTGTTGAAGTAGTAGACGCGCTGCTCCTTGGGCGCTTCGCCGCCGAAGGAAATGCGCTTGCCGATGGTCTTGAAGCTTTCCTTGAGGCCGTGCCCGAGCCCGCCGTAGAAGATGCTCGGCTCGCTGGACGTGTCGTAGACGAACTCGCCCGGTTCGGCGCAGAGCTCGACGACTTTTCCCTGGTCGACGACGATCATGCACTGACCGTCGGCCACGGAGATGATCGAGCCGTTGCTGATGATGTTGTCGCCGCCTTTGTTGTTGCCGCGCTTGCCCTTGCGTTTGTAGCCGCGTTCGACGAGCACATCGCGTTCCATCGCGTCGCAGTAAAAGTATTCGCGCCACTGGTCGGAAAGCACGTCTCCCATGGCGCCGCCGATCGCTTTGAAAAGTCCCATTTTCAGCACCCCTCTCAGATTTCTTTCTCAAGTTTCCCCGAGAAATTATTCTTTGTTAACATCATCGTAAGATTAACATAAAAAGCCGTTTCATGCACGGGGTTTTTGTCGGTTTTCGAGGCTTTTCCGCTTTTGAAAAATGAAAAACGCGCGCGGAAAAAAGGCAGCCTGATCGACGTTCTTGCCGCTATCATAAACGCGCCGCCGCGAAAAGGCATCACCCGAAGGGGTGAAAACCGCGCCGCGTTCGTCCGCGGCGGCGCGGAAAGATTTTTTCGTCCCGCGCGGAACGAAAAAAAACGCCCCGCGAAACGTTTCGGCCTCGCGGGGCGAAAAGAACATTCCTTACTGGAGCGCGAACGGCAGTTTTTTGTAGATCACGACGACGCCGCCGGAAAAGCCGCGCGTCAGCTTTCCGTTTTCGAACTTGAGTTCGGCCTGGGCGAGCAAACTCTTGAGACTGAACGTGTAAACGCCGCTTTCGTTTGTCCACGCGCCGCAGTCGCGCCCGTCCGCGAAGACCGTGCCGTCGGAGCGGATCCAGATGGGACGGGCGTTGGCGCGGTAGTTGTCGCTGGCGATGCTCTTGGGCATTTCTTCGCCGTTTTTCGTCACGCCTGCGGGCTCCCAGCGGCCGATGAGCGGTTCGCTCTCGGCCGCCGCCGCTTCGGCCGCCAGCAGTTCGCTCATGAAAACGGACTTGAAGCGGCGCTCTTCGCCCTGGCGCGCGTAGATCACGCGCGCGCCGTCGGCGGCGAGGTTCTCGATGTGCGCGCCGCGCAGGACGAACTGATAGTTTTCGAACGTCATGACGAAGTTGTTGTTTTCGAGTTTCCACGAGCCGAACTTCCTGTCGTCGAACAGCGTGCCGTCGGCGCGCACGGAGAGCGGCGCCAGCGGCGCGCGGGCCAGCCGGGCGGCGCGCTCGAGTTCGTCGCCCATGGCGTCTTTGCCGCCGGCGATCAGTTCCACCGGCGTCCACTCTCCGACGGCGGCGGCCAGCAGCTCGGGATCGCTGGGGAACTCGTTGGGCAGCTTGCGGAAGACGAAGTGATAGCCGTCGGCGTCGCGGAAGTTGACGAGGCCGTTGTTCTCGACCCAGAGGCGGCCGCTGAAGTCGCCGAGCATGTAGCCGCCTTTGTCGTCGGGCTTCCACGTCTCGTCACGCGGCTCGAAGCGGTAGGTCCCATCGGTGCTGAAGATGACGGTGCGCAGGCGGCCGGCGGCGGCTTCTTCCATCTCGGCGCCGGTCAGCGTACGGCCATTCACGCGCAGCTCGGCGGGGACCCAGGTGCCGGCCAGTCTGCCGACGGCGATCAGGCGCGTCACCGCGGCGGCGGCGTCTTTCTGCTCCTGCGCCTGGCGGCGGATGGCGGCGAAGCGCGCGTGGTAGCGTTTGGCCGGGCTCTCGGCAAAGGCAATGCTGTGCAGGATGGCCATGATCTCCACGTCGGGAAGGATGCCCTTGCGCAGCAGTTCGCCGACCTGTTCGGGCTTCAGCGCCGTCTGCGCGTCGGAGCCGAGCAGCGGGCGCTCCAGGATGGAGATGTTCATGGCGTCGCGGAATTCGTTGTTGGCCGGTTCTTCCCTGCGGGGCCAGTCGGCCCACAGGATCATGTCGTACTGCGTGCCGGGGACGCGCTTGTCCTGATATTTCGACGGCGTCACGTAGAACGTGAAGGGAATGTCGTCGATCAGCGCCGACTGCAACGGCGCGCCCGCTTTTTTCGCGGCGGCGGCGGCGATCTTCTGCTGAAACTCTTCGGGCGAGTGGGAATAGAGGCTCTCCTGCGAGAAGCGCAGCGTCTTGGTGGTGATCCTGCCGGTCGGGGCCTTGAAGTCGAGCCAGCGGTCGGTGTCGAACGTGCCTTTCTTCCAGCCTTTCGGCAGCAGGAGCGTGGCGATCTTGCCCCGATATTCGCCGCCCGACTGGATCACTTCGGCCACGGTGACGGCGCTACTCGCCGCGGCCGAACCTGCGGCGAGGAGCAGCGCCAGAACGAGGGCGCGCGGGATTTTCATTTTTTGTGCCTCCCCTTTAATATTTCATCGTGTGCCAGCCTTGCGAGCCGCCGTAGGCGACATCGAGGTGCACGACGGAGTCGTTCCAGATGCGGCGCAGCTCGGTCAGGCTTTTGCGCAGGCGGCGCGTGTAGACGGGACCGCCGCCGCTGGAAATGGAATCGCCGGTGTCGAAGGCGGTGGCGGCGACGTTCTTCCACGCGCGCAGGCTGCCGCCGATGGTGTCGCCGTCGTTCAGGGATTCGATGGTCGTCAGCGCTCCGTCGAGCAGATCGAACGCGTTGAGCAGGATCTTTTCGTCGGCGTCGACGATGGGCTGGATCTCGGCGTAACCGGGCAGTTTCAGCACGGCTTCTTTCGCCTGGCTGAACGAGGCGTGGGCTTTCTCCCATTCTTTCTTGAGCGCTTCGAACATGCTTTTCTGCTCGTTCAGTTTCGAGTCGCTGCAGGCGACGATCTGCGAGTCGAGGACGCGCATCTCGTTCTCGAAGTAGGGCTGGGCGCGCAGGACTTTCAGCGCGTATTCGTTCAGGCCGGCGTAATTGAAGACGTCGACGAAATCGACGTTCCAGGGATAAGGGCCGCTCGCTTTCACGCCCTTCAGATCGACGTTGTTCTTCAGCTTTTGGGCGGCTTCGACGAACTTGCGGTAGGCGGCGTCGTAGCCGTTCATGTGCCCTCTGTAGGCCGGCCCCATCTCTTCGAACCACTGGAAGGAGTCGTTCAGCTTCTTGGCGCGGATGACGGCCCGGTTGCCGGCGAGGATGTTGAGCGTGCGGCCTAACGTGGTCCGGCAGAGGAAGGTCTCGTTGTAGCGCTGAAAAGCTTCGGCGATCTCCCGGCAGCGCTGGATCTCCTCCGGCGTGCCGGTGAAATTCAGCGCGGGCGAGAGCGTTGCCGGCGAATACATGAAGTTCACGTACTGCCTCAGATCGGCGTCGCGGTCGGGGTAGAGAAAAGCGTCGCCCTTGACGAGCGCGGCGCGGGCGCTGAGTTCCTGCGCGATACAGCCTTTGCAGAAGGCAAGGTCGTTGGGCCTCTGCGCCTCGGACGGTTCCTGCGCGGCGGCGGGCAGCGCGGCGCTCAGGCAAAAGATCAGGACGGCGGTCAGTCTTTTTGCGGAAGGGAACATTTTTCTTCAGCTCCTCTCGGGGGTTAAAAGCGCGGCTGGTAGTCGTAAACGTACCAGCGCCCGCCGCCTTCGCGGCGTAGGCGGTGCGGATGCGGCGAACCGACGGCTTTGCCGTTTGCGTCCCAGGCGCGGGTCTCGACGACGGCTTCTTCGATCTTCGTGCCGCCGACTTTGTTCAGGGTTTCTTTCTGACCGGCGTCGAGGAAGAAGTTCTCCAGGTCGTTTTTGTCGTCGAAGCCTTTCAGCACGCTGATCTTCGCCTGGCCGAAGGTGACGTGCACGTACTCGCCGTGGAAGCGCCCCTGATGCAGGTCCCAGTGGTAGGAAAGCAGTCCCTTGCCGGTGTCTTCCTTGTAGCAGTCGGGGTAGATGCACTCGCGGTAAAGGTCGTAGTTCTTTTCCTTGATGGCGGCGACGTAGATCTCCATCAGCCGTTCGGGCGAGACGTCCGCGGGAACGGACGCGACGCTGTACCAGCTCTTTTTCCTCTCCGCGACGATGTCTTCGCCGGCGAACGCGCCGCCCGCCTCGCCGTCCGGCGTGTGATAGGCCATGACGTGCCCCGGGACGTACAGCGCCACGGGCGTGACCACCCAGCCGTACTGGAAGCCGCCGACTTTTTTCTCGCCGGCTTCGGGGATCTCGGCGGTGATGTCGGTGATCTTGCCGAGCACGGTCCAGCTCTTCGCCTCTTCGAGTTCGGTGTCCACCTGGCGGCGGAAGCGTTTGGCGGCCTCGTAAGGCCCAAGCCAGGCGCGGCTGCCGATGTCGACGAAGTAATAGCCGGCGGACGGCTTGCCGGCGAAAACGTACTCGCCGGTCGCGCCGTAGAACTGGTGCTGCGGGTACTGCACGTCGTCGAGCACGACGTATTTGCCTTCCAGGTCGCTGACGGCGATCTGTTTGGAGTCGGGCGCGGGGAACGGTTTGTCGATCAGCGTGTCCCGATATTCGGCGAGCTTCTCGTCCCACGCCTTTTTGCCCAGCGCGGCGATCTCGCGGCGCAGATTCTCCTCCGTGCGTAGGTAGGCGGTCATCTCGGGGGTGATCTGGATGTAGTCCCCCTTGCTCTTCATCAGCGCGCTCTTGGTGCGCTGGAACAGCTCTTCGACCTTGGGATCGTCGGGGTACTGGAGCTTGAGCGCCTGCACGCGGCTGAGCGCGTCCTGCTTGCCGCGCCAGACCGCCTTTTCGCCGCCGCGCTGGCGTTCCACCTCTTTCTCGAACTCGCGCACGTAGTATTCGGCGTGTCCGATCAGATGTTCCTTGCTGATCGCGCTTGCGGGCGCGGCGTTCAGCGCTCCGGCGCAGACGGCGGCGGTGAAGAGCAGCAGCGATTTCCTTTTCATGCGCAGTGAAGCCTCCTTAAATAGAATAAATGGATTGAACGATGCCGGTTTGCGATTTTCATAACTTATCGAAAAAATATGTTAGCACGAACGGATTGAAAAATCACCCTGCATAAATTTTTGAATCCTGATAAAATAACGCCGATGGAAGCAATCGAAATTTTTCGTCCGCGTTGTGCCGTGGAATGCAAAAAGTGTCGAAGCGCGCAACGCGGCGGAAAAAAATCTCGAACGCCGGGCGGAGGCGAAGGATATGGTCCGAATCATGATCGTCGAAGATCAGACGATGGTGCGCGACGCGCTGAAAAACAGCCTGGACGGCGTCGAGGATTTCAACGTCATCGCCGCCATCGCCGACGCGGCGCTGGCGGAACTGTACTGCGAGAGGACGTCTCCCGATCTGGTGCTGATGGACGTGTGCACCGAGAACGATTCCAGCGGGCTGGACGCGGCGGCGGCGATCAAAAAACGCTTCCCGCAGGTGCGCGTGGTGATGATGACGGGGCTGCCGGAGGTGACGTTCGTCGAACGGGCCCGCGAGGCGGGAGCCGACAGCTTCGTCTACAAGGATCTGGACGTGGACGGCCTGGCCGGCGTGATCCGCGACACCTGCGCGGGCAAAAGCGTCTATCCGGGACGACGCGAGGAAGTTCTCAACTTCGGCGAGCTGACGCGGCGCGAGCGCGAGGTGCTGGTGCTGATCTGCGACGGGCTGTCGCGCCGGGAGATCGCCGAGCGGCTGAACATCACGGTCAACTCGGTGAAGACGCACTTTTCGAACATCCTCTCGAAAACGGGCTACGAGAGCGTCGCCAAGCTGGCGATCTTCGCCGTCTCCAACGGTTTCATCAACACGAAAATATGAGCGGAAGCTCCGGAACGGCCGGGGCTTCCTTTTTTATGCCTCGCGCTCTTCCGGCGGCAGGTTTACGGTCACGGTGAAGCGCGGCGAAGTCGCGATCTCCAGCGTGCCCCCCGCTTCGGCGGCGAGGCGGCGCATGCCGGCCAGCCCCTGGTTTTCTTTGAGCGGCCGGTCGCCGTCAAAGGGCGCGCCGTCGTTGGCGACGCGCATCGCCAGCCCCGCGCCGGTGCGCTCGATCCGCGCCTCGACGCGGGACGCGCCCGCGTGTTTGACGGCGTTGGTCGAGGCTTCGCGCAGGATCTTGATCAGTACCGCAGCCTGCCGCCCGTCGCCGGGGAGCCGGCCTTCCACGCTCAGTTCGACGCCGATGAAGCCGAACGACCGCTGCAGGTCGGCCAGCAGCCGCGCGGCGGGCGCCGTGACGTCGGCGCGCAGGTCGTCGATCAGGCCGGAGAGGAGCGGCAGGAAACGCTCGAGGTCGCGGAAATTTTCGCCGCCGCGCTGCAGGTACTGCTGCATCAGGTAGATGCGGTGTCCCGCCATGTCGTGGATGCGGCTCTGCAGACGCGCCAGCTCCTGCTCGCGTTTGACGGCGGCAAGCGCCGCTCCGGCTTCGCGCAGCTCTTCGGCGCGCGCGGCCAGTTCTTCGTGAAGCTTTTGCAGCTCGCGCGTGAGCCGGTCGGTCTCGGTCACGCAGGCGGCGAAGATCGCGCTGAACGCGCGTCCCTCCACGTCGAGCAGGCGGCGCGAAAATTCCCACGACTGGCCGTCGGCGCGGAACAGCAGCGCATCCGCGAGCGCGATCCGCTCGACGCCCTCGCGGAGCGCGCCGCCGTTCAGCGCCTGCCAGAACGCCTCGCCGTCGCGCAGCGGCCGGGCCGTGAGCGTTTCGGCCAGAAGCAGCATCTGCCGGTTGGCGAGCACGGGGCGGCCCGTGGGATCGCTGAACAGAACGCCGTCCGGCAGCCGGTCGAGCGCTTCCTTGATGGAGTGGCGCGCGACGGAACGGCGGCGTTCGCGCCGCGCGCGGGCGTCGCACCAGGCGGCCCGCAGCGCGAAGAACGGCAGCCCGAGGACGAACAGCGGCGCGAAAAAGCGCGCGCGGTCGAAGCAGGGCAGCGCGGCGAACGCGAAAAACGCGCCCGGCAAAAACATCGACCGGCGCGAGACGACGCCGAAAACGACAAGCGGGACGGCGCTCAGCCACCGCCACGGCGTCAGCGGGAAAACGGCCTCCGTCCCCGCGTAGCCGCGGCAGTGGACGGAGAGAAGCAGCGCAAAAGCGCCCAACAAATACAAACCGGTCAAGAATTCTCCGAAGCGCTCGGCGCGCAGGCCGGGGCGTTTCCGCTGCAAGGCCAGCTCCAGCGACAGAAAAACTTCGAACAGCAGCGCCAGAGCGGTCAGCCCCATCAGGGCGATACGGAAAAAGGCGTCGAACGCCAGCAGCTCGTTCATGGGCGCGCCTCCTTTCCGTCGGCGGGAAGCGGCAAGCGGCAGGTCGCGTACAGGCTGCCCTCGTCGCGTTCGAGACGATACGCGCCGCCCAGACGGCGCAGCGTTTCCCGCAGCGGCGGCGGTAAAAGCGCCGCTTCGTCGGGCGGCTGCGCGCTTTCGATCACGAGACGCAGTTCCAATTCGTCGCCGGCGCGCCGCAGCCGCATCAGCAGCGACGCGGGCGCGGCCGTCAGGCAGCATTCCAGCGCTTCCTCGAACAGATCGTAGACGAACATGCCTGTCCGCGCCGGCACGGCGCCGCTTTCGGCGCAGAACGGGGCGCAGTCCACGCCGGCCGGCGCGGCGCAGCGGGCCGATTCCATGGCGGCCTGCATGATCTCGGCCAGCGGCAGCCGGTTCGACTGTTTGCTTTTCAGGAACAGATGACTCTTGCGCTTTACGGCGCAGATCAGCACGCCCAGACGGGCGAGAGCGCGGCGGACCGTTTCGCGATCTCCCGCGGCGGGGCGTTCGGGAATGGCCGCGAGAAGCCGGCGCGCCGCTTCGATCTTGTCCTGCATGCGTCGTTCGACTTCGGCGCAGAGGCGGTTCTGCCAGCGCAGTTCCAGCAGGCGGCCGCGGATCTGATTGCGCTGCGCCAGTAGGCGGTTGCCGCGTTCGCGTTCGCGCGTCAGTTCGCGCAGTTTTTCCTGAAGCGCCAGGAGTTCGCTCACGTCCTCCTCCCACAGGACCGAGCCGCCGCGCAGCGGCCACGAACGGCGCTGCGTCCCCGGCGGCGCGTCCGCGCCCGGACGGGGCGGGGCGAGGCGGGTGCGGTAGACGGGCGTTCCCCGTTCGTCCTCGATCCACATCCGCGCCGGGGCGAGCGCGAACAGTTCCTCGTAGCGGCTGTTGCAGGGAAGCGCGCCGCTGCGCAGGCAGCTTTCCCAGAAGAGGAAGACCGCGACGGCCGTGGCGAAAATAAAGCCGCCGCCCGGCAGCCAGGCGGGCCGTTTGACGAAATACAGCCAGACGTAGAGCGCGAAAGCGACGAGGATCGCGATCGGCGCGGCGGCGCGGCGGGCGCGGGCCGGCGAGGCGGCGTTTTTGATCAATCCGGCGGCGAAGCACAGCGTCGAGAGCGCGATCCAGCCGACGAGGATTTTTTTCGCCCCCGCGGCCAGCGGCAGGACCGCCGCCAGCCACAGCGCCAGCGAAACCGTCAGGTGGAGCGTCAGCGCCCGGTCCAGCGGCGGCGCGTCGAGCGGCTGCGAGGAAACGCGCAGGATCATCAGATCGAGCCACGGCAGCAGCGCGAAGATCAGCCAACTGACAACGTCCATGCCGCGCAGCGCCGCCGTCTGCATGAGGCGGTATGCCTGCCACCGGTCGCGGGCCATGGGCAGATTGAACGCCGCCAAAAACTGCGTCGCCCGCAGCGCGATCCAGAAAAACAGCAGCAGCGCCGTTCCCTGCATGCCGCGGCGCAGCGCCGGATGAACGACGCGGCGCTGCAGCGACCAGCTCCATCCGCACAGGACCGCGAGAAAAAGCAGATGCCCCAGCCCCTGCCCGACGCCGCCTTCCAGTGCCGTCATGGTCGTCTCACCTCCGTGCGGCGAAATTTCTTTTTCTGGAGCTTATCCTATCACGGCGCGGCGGAAAAGCATCACCCGAAGAGGTGATTTCGGCATCGGGCTGAAGCTCCCTTAAATCAATACATCGGCTTATCATAAACGATAAAATGCTTTACGTGGAACATTCGCGGTCTCGACCTTGCGGTTTCTTCCCCGTACGGCGCTCAATGCGCAAAGGCGAACGACCGATCGACAGCTGCCCGATACCGATTTTCGACGAAAAAAGGTTGAGCCCGAAGAGGCGGTATTTTCCTATTTGTAGTCTTTGAATTATCGAAACTGCGTCAATTCGTGCGCGGATAACTCGAGTCCCATTCGTGATCGTTCCTGATCTGCGAGTCGGTAAGCATGAAGTAGTCGCGGATGATTTCCTCCGGCGAGTCGGGCAGCGGGTCGTCGAATGTCACGTCAATGTGACGCCAGCGTCCGCCGAGGCGGACCATGTTCCATGCGTGCGGTTCGGCAGGCTTGCCGCCCTTTCCGTGCACAAGAATGCATTCTACGCCTGACAGCCGGCACATCAGCTGAAAAGCGGAGGCGTAGCTTTCACAGATACCTTCTTTGTCGACCAGAACGGAATGGGCTTCGCGGTCGGGCGTTTGATGATAATCGTCGAGGTTTGCGCCTTTAGTGCGGTAGCGTGGACGATCGCTGTAGCGTGCCGAGGCGACGAGAAAATCATGAAAGCCTTTGATCAGCGTAAGCCGGTCACGGTCGCCGCCGGAGCTTGCGAGCGTATCGATCAGAGCCCAGGCGGCCATGACGGTTTCCCGGTCGCGCTCGCTCAGCTCGGACCACACCTCCGGATTTTGCGCGCCGCGCCAGCAACGATACCAGTCATAATAGACAAGCCGCAGGTGGAGCTTTTCGTCATCGTAATCAAAATGATAACTTTTGATGATCCAGTCGAACATAAGCTCGTCGAGATATTTCTCGATGGCGCTTTCGTGAAGATTGGCGCTGATGGGAATGGTGATTTCCCTCTCCAGCATGCGAACGTGCGGTTCCAGCGCGGTTTTCAGCTGAACGTAGTTGCCTGGGGGCGCGTTTTTGACGCGACGATCCTGTTTTTGTGACAGGTCTTCGGTGGTGGGGGTGAGGGGATTATCGAGCAACTGGGTCAGCCAGGAAATATGGGGCGCTGGCGGCGTTTCCCGATTGGTCGTTTTCGTTGTCCCTCGGGCGCGGAACCATGAAGGCAGCAGCAGGCTTTCCGTGTCGTGCCGCGGTTGGGCCGATGTGTACCAGTCCGGCAGCCCACCGCTCAGTTTGGCGCGTTTTTCGGGCGGCGGCGCAGGGATGACAAGTTTTTTGTCCTGCTGCCAGATATTGCCGATGGATCTCGCAAATTCGGCAATGTCAAGTTCCGGCGGCTTGGCACGCTGTTTGGCAAACCATGGGGGCAGCACTGCCTTGAGGGGCAGCGCCGCCGTTTCTTCGCCAAAATAGTCGCGCATCAGGGAAGCCGTGTGCTCCTCTAGAAACCAGCGCGGCGCGATGGCGATGGTTTCAAGGTCACTATGCTTCTGGACGAACCACGCCGGCAGTACGGGCCTGATTTCCAGCGCCGGCGAAGAAGTGACCAGACTGAAAAAAAGAGTCGAAAGGCAGAGAGATTTTTTCATGGCGTTCGCCTATCGTCTCAGCGTCAGCGTGTACTCTTCGCCATCGCCGACATCGAGCGGGCGGAAGACGACGACGCGTCGGTTGTTGCCCGGGCAGGCCTGGTCTTCGCTGTAGGCGAAGCCCTCGGCGCGGACGAAGCGCACCTGGGCGCCTGCCATATCGTCTCCGTCCCAGGTGTGCTTCATGCCGACTTCTTCGGCATAATAGAAAATCACGTCGATGCTGCTTTTCAGGTTGTAAACGGCGCTTTTGTCCGGTTCGATGGCTGCCCAGCCCATGGTTTTCCAGCGGGCGCTCGGATCGTCGTACCATGAGATGGCGACAAAAATCGGGGCCGGATTTTTATTGACGACGATAAACTTTTCCAGCGCCGCAGCCTGCCGCGGCAGGACGAGCGGGCAGAGAAGCGTCAGGGCGAGGAAAAAACGAAGATTTTTTTTCATGGCGCGGATCCCGCACGGCTATTTCATCTGAATCGAATCAAAAACCGCCGCCGCGGAATCGCTCTGTTCCCCCCAGATAGTGATCACGGCGCACTCTCCTTCTTCACCGGAGCCGTAAATCTGGACGTACAGCGGAGTGCCGTCGACTTCGGCGGCGTAGTCGTAACTTTCGTCGCCAAGCTCTTCAAAATCCTCGCCTTCCATTTCCTTACAGGCGGCTTCGGCTATTTCCCTGACGCTGTGCCCTTCGGTCGGGGCTTTCGCGACGGTGACGATCGTATCGCGCTTGGGCGAGGCGAGAATGACCGCAGGGGCCTGCTTTTTCATGGTCCAGCCCGAAGGGATGTCGGCGACGAAAAAGCCTCCGTCAACTTCCTTGGCGTAGACGGCCGGAGCTAGAAGCGTAAAAAAAAGAATGACGATGAATAATTTTTTCATAAAAAGAGCCTCCTTAAAGAAGTATATGCAGCGATGGCGGAAAAAGGTTTTTCCCAAATGAAAACCGTGAATATCTTAGCACCTTTGCGCGCGGTCGCCAAAAATCGCTCATTTAAAAAGGGCCTCCCCGCCGGGAGGTCCTGACTGTTTCTCTATTTGAACGCAATGGAATTGAACACGTCGGTGGCCGCGTCGCTCCCGTGATCGCCGACGATGGTGATGCAGCCGTACGCGCCGCCGCCGAGGTCGAAAACTTGGGCGTACAGGGGCTGGCCGTTGGCCGCGCCGGTGTATTCCCAGGCTTCGCCTTCGCCCTCCATCCTGACGAGGTCCTGAGAGCCGTGCGCTTCGGCCATGCGGGATGCGGCGTCATGCAACGGCGTGCCCGCCGCGGGCATTTTCGTCACCGTGAAGACGATCGCTTTGTCGGGAGACGCAAGCGCGGCGGAGTTTTCGCCGTCCGCCTGGAGCGTCCAGCCTGCGGACGGCGTCTCGGCGGTGAAAAAACCGGCGTCGACTGGGGCGGCGGACGCCGTCGCGGCCATCGCCAGCGTCGCCGCGAGCGCGAGAATTTTTTTCATGGAAGATTCCTCCTCAAAAAGTCACGACGCTCCGGCCGCGCGGCCGGAGTTTTCGGATTCCCGATCTACGGCTGTAATCATATCACGCCGGCGCGTTTCGCGAAAAGACGCAGGAGGCGAAAAAATCGCCTTTTCAGGTGAGGCCGCGGACCTTTTTTCTGATAAGATAAGGGAACGGAAAACAATCTTTTCGTCAGCGTCCGGCCGTCGAAAAACGCCGGGCGGAATCGAGAAAGGCGTGAGATCGATGAAGGCAAGGAAACTGATCGTGGGAGTTCTCGCGGCGCTGGTATCCGTTTCGCCGGCTTTCGCCGCGCCGGCGAAAACGCGGGAACTCTACGCGGCGGATCCCGGCGAAGGCAGGGTGTACAAGCTGGAACCGGGACGGAAGACCGAACTCGGCTTCGAACTTCACGAGGTCAAATCGGGCGGCGAAACGCGGTATTACTGGGCGGCGCTCGATCCGAACGCGACGGACGAGGCGCTTCCCGAGTCCGGCGTGGCGTTTTTTGCGCCGGACGGGCGCCAGAGCGCGCTGCTGCCCCTGCAGGGCGGATTCGACGGCGCCTGCGTGGCCGCTTCGCCCGACGCGGCCAGATTCGTGCTTTCGGTGCCCGACGGCGAGGCCGGGCGCGTCAACCGCGTCTATGATTTTGCGCAGATGAAGCCGCTGACCTCGGTGCGCGGTTCCATCGTCGACTGGGGCGGCCCCGTCTGGGTGGACGAACGCCGCTTCGTCTACACGTCGTTCGACGACGCGAAGATGAAGAAGCCCGGCCTTGAAGGCGCGGAAGCCGGTTATCTCTC
Source organism: Pyramidobacter sp. CG50-2 (assembly GCF_003612005.1). Classification (NCBI taxonomy): domain Bacteria; kingdom Thermotogati; phylum Synergistota; class Synergistia; order Synergistales; family Dethiosulfovibrionaceae; genus Pyramidobacter; species Pyramidobacter sp. CG50-2. Next base: position 20,789 of record NZ_RAWT01000001.1, on the reverse strand, counting down.
CGTGCGCCTTTTCGACGCGGACAGCCGCCGTTCGCAGACGCTCAAAGCGGCCACGCCGACGGACGAGTACGCGATGATGGGTTACTGCGACGGCTTCGTCACCATGGCGCATTATTACGTGGACGACGCGTCGCAGTGGGCGGCCGGCGGCCCCGAGGAAAACGGGGCGCTGCGCTCGGAGCGCACCTATTGCTGGCTGCCGGGCTGGAAGCCCGGCGAGTGGTGGCGGACGCCGAAAGCGGTGTTCAGCGTCGATGCCGAAAACGGCCGCGTGTTTGCCGGCGAGGGGCGCGAGCGCAGGGAATACGCCGTCGAGCTTCGCCAGGGACAGTTCCCGGACGCTTTCTCTCCGTTCGACGACGAAGCGGTGAGGGTGGACTATTACTGGTTCGTCGCCGGCGGCGAAGGGGATCCGGCCGGGGAGATCCCCGTGCTCTACGTCTTCACGCTCTCGCAGGACAACGCCGAGGCCGACGATCCGGCGCTGACGGCGGCTTTTTTCGTGGGCGAGCCGGAGAGGATCCGCGACGTCGGCATTTCGCCCAAGGGCGAGCGCCTGATCGTAGCCGTCGGCGAAGAAGGGTCGCAGGTCCGCGACCTCGAACTGTACCGGCTGAGCTATTACGAGCACGAGGCGTTTTGCCACCTGGCGACGCTGCGCCCTGCCTACGGGGCGTTTTACTGGTTCGATCCCTGGCGCGCGGTCTATTCGGCGCTGAACCTCGAGGCCGACCTGCAGAGCGGGCGCGAGCCGGGCTACGCGCTGGACGTGCGCGTGTACGACAGCGCCGTGGGCGAGGATTATCGGATCACGGAGAGTTCGACGCTCGACAGCTATCAGGCCGTGGGGCTGAGCGAAGACGGGGACATCGAGATGGAACAGATCTCCGTTCCCGATCTGGCGGACTGGAAAGACCCGGGCAGGGAACGGCGCACGCGCTTGAAGGGGCGGATGCCCGCCGCCGGCTAAGACTTGCCGGACGGTAAAAATTCCGCCGCGCTTCGAGGCAGCTGGAAGCGCGGCGGAATTTTTTTTACGCGGGGACGGGCTGATACTATTTCTTGATAAAAAGCGTTAACATAGTTTGCAGGGCGCTGCGAGGGAGTTCAGTCGCTCAGAACTCTCTCGACCGCTGCGCAGTCTGCGCAGCTCGCTTTGTGAATCTCCCCCGCAGCGCCCTTATGTTCGGCCTTTTAATTGAGAAATAGTATTATTCGTAGCGCGGCGGCGCGTGACGCTTGGCGTCGGCGTCGCGCTCTTCCAGGCCGTGGATCTCCTTGCCCAGCGAGACGCTGAGCACGACGCGGATGATGACGATGGCGGCGAGGACGCTGACCGTCTGCAGATCGGGGTTGCAGATCGTCAGGATGATGTCGGCGGCGACGAGAAACTGCAGCCCGAGCAGCATGATCTCGCCGAAAGTGCGGCGCAGCCGCAGCCAGCCGCCGCGCATGTCGACGTCGACGCGGTAGTTTTCCAGCGCCAGCGCCACGATGCGGTACAGGGCCAGCAGCACGCCCCAGGCGATGATGAAGATACTGATCAGTTCGATCGCGGACGCGACCCAGCGGGCGATTTCTACGCTCACAATAGTTCCTCCTTACGGGAAACAGCAAATTCATATTTAACGATTTGTTGGTATAATAACCGATTTGGGCGCTGTTGAAAAGAAGCAATTTCCCGTCCGAAAAAATCTGAAGTCTGGGCGGCGGCGCTTCTTTCATCTATAATGGACGGGAGAAACGGCGCCTTTTTGGCGAAAAGAACGGAGCGGAGGAAAAACGATGATCAGGATGATCGCGACCGATCTCGACGGCACGCTGCTGGCCCCCGGCGGCCTGTCCATGCCGGAGCGCAACCGCGCGGCGCTGGAAAAAGCGGCGTCCCTGGGCGTGCGCGTGGTGATCTGCACGGGGCGGCTGTTCGCGGGCGGGCGCAGGTACGCTTTGACGGCGCCGGGCGACCAGCCGGTGATCTGCGTCAACGGCGCGGTCGTGCGCATGAGCCGGTCGGAGACGTACCTGCGCCGCGTCGGCTTCGAACCGGGACTGGCGCGCGAGGCGCTGGACCGTTTTCGCGCGGCGGGGGCGAAGCCGTGGTTTTACGTCGGCGACGTCTGCTTCGCCGAAGAAAGCTCCGATGCGCTCGACGCCCTGAAACGGCGCACGGGCGCGTCGGTGGAGCTCGTCCCCGACCTGGCGGCGAAATGCGGCGAACGGCCGGAAAAACTTCTCGCGCTTCTGACGCCGCAGCAGGTCGAGGCGCTGCACGGCGATCTGACGGCGCGCTTCGGTCCCCGGCTCTACGTGACGCGCTCCAGCGAGCGCCAGATCGAAGCGCTGGCGCCGCAGGCGAACAAGGGACTGGCGCTGGCGATGGTGGCGCGGCGCTTCGGCGTCGCCCGCGAGGAGATCGCCGCGTTCGGCGACAACTACAACGACCTCGAGCTGTTCCGGGCCGCCGGCATCCGCGTAGCGATGGAAAACGGCGCAAGAGAGCTGAAAGAACAGGCCGATATTATCGCCCCGCCGAACGGCGAGGGCGGCGTCGGGCAGATCGTCGAGCGCCTGCTGGCGCAGCGGCGGTAAGGCGGGGACAGGAAAAGAGGCGCGCAAACAAACAAAAAAAGCTCGAAGCGGCCCTGCCGCTTCGAGCTTTTTTATACGGCGCGGCGTCAGCGGGCCAGCTTTTCGCGGAGCAGGCGCAGCAGACGCTTTTTGTCTTGGGGGCTCATGCGCTCGTTGAAGCGGAGCAGGCGGCGCAGGCCGTTGCCGTTGATCGTGGCGCGCGGGTCGGCGCCGGCGTTCAGCAGGGCTTCCGCCGCCAGCGGGCTGGGGTTGTAGCGCACGGCGCAGATCAGCGCCGTGCGTCCTTCGCCGTCCCTGGCTTCGAGCGCTTCGCCTTTTTCGAGCAGATAGGCGATGATCTCCGGCGCGGCGGCGTTGGGATTGGCGGCGGCGAGCATCAGCGGCGTGACGCGGGCCGGGTCGCGCTTCAGCGCGGCGTTCAGCTTTTTGAGACGGCGGCGTTTGGCGGACGCGGACAGCGCCGCCGAAGCGCGGATGCGCGCGGCGCGCAGCGCCGGGCGCGAGAGCAGGCGCGTGTTCCGCGACACGGCGGCCAGCGCCGGAGCTTCTATAAAGCGTGATCTCTGTCCGGCGGCCGGCTGCGGCGAACGGCCGGACGCCTTGTTGACGAGAGCGGGGGAAGCGGCGCGGCGCGTCGGCCGGGGCGCGGAAAGCGGCGCTCGTTCGCCGCGGACGCTCACGAGCCGGGCGCATTCTTTCACCGTGCGGCAGACGGGCAGGACCGCAAGGAGCGCCGTCTGCCGGGCGACGCTGCGGGGCGTCAGTTCACGGTCGAGAAAGCGGACCATCGCCGCGGAATGGCCGCTGCGCACGGCCACCAGCGCGGCGGTGCGGCCGGAGCGGTCGGCCGTTTCCGGATCGGCGCCGGCGTCCAGGAGCTTTTTTGCGATCGCCACGGCCGCGGGCGCTTCGTTGGCGGCGGCGAGCATCAGCGCGGTCAGACCGTCGCGATTGCGGGCGTTGACGTCGGCCCCAGCGGCTACCAGCGCGTCGATGACGTCGGTCCTCGTGCTGAAGCGGGCGGCCGTCATCAGCGGCGTCCAGCCGGCGTCGTTCGCCTGGTTCGCGTCCGCGCGGCTGTTGAGCAGGAACGCGATGATGCCGGGCGCGCCGTCCGTGGCGTTGCGGGCGGCGAAATGGATCGGGCAGTCTCCGCCGCGGCGCGGCTGCACGGCGTCGGCGTCGGCGGCGTAAAGCGCTTCGACGACGGCGGGATCGCTTGCGTACTGACAGGCGATCATCATCGCCGTCGTGCCGTCTTCGCTCTCGGCCGACGCCAGCGCATGGTATTGCGTGAGCAGCCTGGCGACGAACGCGGCGGGTTTGTCGAAGCGCAGCGCGAACATCAGCGGCGTCCAGCGCTCTTTGCTGCGGGCGTTGACGTCGGCCCCGGCGGCCAGAAGCGCTTCGGCGGCGGCCGTGTCCCCGCCGGCGCAGAGCGCGAGCGTCAATGGCGTCCAGCGGTTCGTGCCGGCGACGTTGACATCGGCGCCGCCGACGGACGACGACTCGGCAGCGTCCAGCGCATCCGCCGTCGGCGCGGCGGCCTCGGCGGCGCCGCAGGCCGTCAGCCAGACCACGATCAGCAGTTTTTTCAGATTCATGGCAGAACCTCCGGTGAAATTCTTTGTTGGGGAAAAAGAGCGAATTTTCGCAGTTCATCATATCACAACCGAAGCCCGAATGAGCGCGGCAATCTTTTGTTTCGCCGCGGGGTAGTGTAGAATCAATGAGACGATTCGAACTTGCGAAGGGAGGACTGAGCCGATGGATATGATGCAAGGGCGTCCGTTCAAGGGCAGAACGCTGGAACGGATCGAAAAATTTCTGGCGTCGCTGGGGCTGGACTACGACGACGGCGTGGAGATGACGGCCTGCGCCTGCGACGAGGAGGGCGAGGTGGTCGCCACGGCGTCGCGCCAGGGCGCGGTGATCAAGTGCGTCGGCGTCAGCGCGGCGCGTCAGGGCGAGGGGCTGGCGGCGTCGGTCGTGAGCGAGGTCGTGACCGACGCGATCCAGGCGGGGCTGACTCATCTGTTCGTGTTCACGAAGCCGTCGAACCGGCAGATCTTCGACGATCTGGGATTTTTCCCGATGGCGGAGACCGCCGACGTGCTGCTGATGGAAAACCGCCGCGACGGCGTGAAGCGCTTCGTCGCTTCGCTGGAACGTCCCGTCCGGGACGGCGTGATCGGCGCCGTGGTGGTGAACTGCAATCCGTTCACGAAAGGGCATCGCTACCTGATGGAGACGGCGGCGTCGCAGTGCGATTTTCTGCACGTCTTCGTGCTTTCGGCGGAAAAGAGCCTTTTCCCCGCGGCGCTGCGGCTGGAGATGGTGCGCCGCGGCACCGCGTACCTGAAAAACGTCGCTGTGCATCCGACCGGAGATTATCTGATCTCGGCGGCGACGTTCCCCGATTATTTCCTCAAGGACAAGGCGCGCGCCGGCGACGTCAAGTGCGAACTCGACCTGACCATTTTCGCGCGCTGTTTCGCCGAACCGATGAACATCACGCGGCGCTTCGTCGGCACGGAGCCGCTCAGTCCCGTGACGGAGCGTTACAACGAAGCCATGAAGGCGTTTTTGCCGCCATTGGGCGTCGAAGTGACGGAAATCCCCCGCTGCGAGGCCGGCGGCGCGCCGATCAGCGCCACGCGCGTGCGCGCGCTGCTGGAACGCGGCGGCCTTGACGAGCCGGAGTTGGCGGCGCTGTTGCCGGAAACGACGCTGGCGCTGCTGCGCGAGTACCGCCGATAGCGGCCGCGGCCGCATGGGACGAGGAACGAAAGGAGAAGCGCCATGCCCTTTGAACTGTACGCTTACCGGCGTATCGGCGATCTGGAACGGCTGCTGCGCGCCCTGCCGCCGGCGCGGGGCCGCACGTTCCTCGTGGCCGGTTCGGGCGACCGCGAACTGCTGGCCGAAACGCTGTCGGGAACGGAGACGTCGCCGGAGTATCGGATCCGCCGCTGGGACGAGATCTACCGCTTCTTTGCGGAAGAACTGAGCGTCGAAAAGCCGCGCGTACAGATCGACCCGCCCGACCACTGGCTGCTGCTCTGGAGCATCGTCAGGCGTTACCGCGAATCCGGCGGCGTCCTGCCGGCGGGCGCGCAGCGCCGCGGCTTTCTGACGCTGCTGGGCTCGCAGATCCGCGAGCTGATCAGCGAAGAGGTGCCGCCGGAAAGCCTCGCGGCCGTCTGCGAAGAAGGCGACCAGCTCGGCCGGGCCTTCGTCAGCCTGTACCGCGCGTATCTCGGAGCGCTCGACCGGCAGGGGCTTTCGGACAGCGCCGGCGTTACCACGGAAACGCGCAAACTCCTCGACCTGCCCGGCGCGGCGGACGTGTGCCGTTCTCTCGATCTCGTGCTCGTCGGATTTTCCAGCCTGACCCATTCGCAGCTGGCGCTCGTGCGCGCGCTCGTCGGGCACGGCGCGGCCGTGCGCCTGTGCGCGCCCGTCGCCGATCTGGCCGGGGCCTACGGCGCGGCGCAGCAGTTCGGCGTCGACGGCGAAGCGCTGTCGGAACGGCGGCCGCTGCGCGCGGTGAAGATCCAGGGCGGCGACCCGCGCCAGGAACTGGAAACGGCGGCGCGCTCGCTGGCGCTTTGGGAGCGAGGCGAAGGGCCGCTGGCGGAGTTGGGGCCGTGGCCGGGGCTGGAAGCCGTGGCCTTTTCGATGCCGCGCTCCCGCCTCGCCGAGGCAAAAGAAGTCTTTGCACGCTACGGGCTGCCCGTCTTTTGGGATTTCCGCCGCGCGATCAGCGAGACGCCGCTCTGGCAGCTCTCGTCGGCCTGTCTCGAAGCGGCCGAGAGCGGCTGGCAGACGGAGCCGACGCTGCGGCTGCTGTCGCTGCCGTGGCTGTGCGGATCCGAGCTCGACATAGAACGGTTGAGAGCGTTCCATCCCCGCGGCGCCAAAGGCTGGGAAAAAGCGCTCGACGGCGCCGGCGCTTCCGCCCGCGCCGCGTTCGTCGACTGCCGCCGCTATGCCGCGAAAGTGCGGCGCGGCGGGACGGCGCTGGAACTGCTGACGGCGCTGCGCGCGTTTGCCTCGGGGCGGGCGCTGATCGTGGCGCGGCTGACGGTCGATGCGCCGGAGCTGGACGGCCGCATTGCCCTGTTCTTGGAAGCGCTGCGCGAGCTGGACCGCAAGATCCTTTTCATCAAAGAAGTCGTACGCGACCTCGGCGAGTTCGGCTCGCAGAAACTTTCCGGCGCCGACGCGCGCGCCTACCTGTCGGCGTGGACCGACGGCACGACCGCCTCGCCGGGGCAGCGCGAGGCCGGCTGCCTGACGGTCTTCGCCGGCGCGCCGTCGCCGCTGTTCCACGCGCCGTACTGGTTCATGATCGGCACGGAAGCTTCGCAGTGGCCGGGCGGCCTTCGTGAGTCGCCGCTGCTCGACGAGGCGCGCAAGGAGCGCCTCCACGGCCTGAGTTCTCTGGGGCTGGACCGCAGCCATCTGCCCCTGTTGTCGGAACAGCGGCGGCAGCGCGAGTTCCTTTTCCGCCGTTTGATCGCCTGCGGCGACCTCTGTACGTTCCTCTGCCGCAGCGCCGTGGACGCGCAGGAGCGGCCGCAGGAGGAATCGGCGCTGATTGCCGCCGCCGCGGCCGACCGTTGGATCTCCGTGGAAAGGACGGTCGCGCGCGGGCTCGATCGTCTTCTCGCCGCGCCGCAGGAAGCGGCGCTGACGCCCGTCGAGACGCGGCAGCCGGATTTCCGCGCCGAGAACTCGCTGCCGGCCAGCCGCGTGCTGCCGGGACGCCTCGAAGCCGCGGCCGCCGAAGTGCGCCTGAGTTCCGTGGACGACTTCGCCGAGTGCCCGTACCTTTTCGCGCTGCGTGCCGTCCTCGGTTACGAGGAGCCGCCGCGCGAGGACGAGTATGACCCGCTCCGCGGCGGCACGGCCATGCACGCCCTCTGGGAACGCGTCTGGCGCGAATACGCCGCGTCGGGCTGCCGCGGCTCGGTCGAAGAGGGGACGCGCCGTCTGTTCGACGGAGTCGTCGGCGAAAACTATCCGGCGCTGCTGCGCTCTCCGTCGCTGAGCCGCGCGCTGCTGGAACTGCGCAGCGGCGCGGAACGCTGCGCAGCGAAACAGGACGAGTGGGAAACGGCGCTGCGACCGCTGCGCGCGGAGATCCTCTGCGAGCTCGACCTGCCGCCGCTGCGACGCGGCGCGGTCACGTTCCGCGGCCGCTGCGACCGCCTCGACCGCCTCAAAGACGGCCGTTTTCTGCTCTGGGATTACAAAGCGGGAAAAGCCTCCGCTTACGGCAAGGCGTTCCAGCTGGGCTGCTACGCGCTGGCCCTCGAAAGCGGCGGGCTGGGCGGAGGCGGATGCGCCGGCTGGGGCTACGTCGGCCAGAAGGACGCCGCCGTTTCCGGCTGTTGGGACGACGACGTCGCCTCGCTGCTGAACAAACGGAGCGGATCGAAAACGCTGCGCGAGCGGAAGGAAGGTGCCGGCCAGCTGCTGTCGGATATCGCCCTGGCCATGGACGCCGGGCAGTTCCCGCCGCGCTACGAGAGCAAACGCTGCCGCGCCTGCGCCTTCGCGGCGATCTGCCGCCGCGGCGAGATGAGCGGCGAACTCGAAGAATCGGAAGAGGAGGGCGCCGATGACGAATAAAGAACGCGGACTGCCGCCTCTGCCGGAAGAAGACCTGGCGCTGCTGAAAAATTACGTCGCCTCGCAGGGCCTGCCCGAGCAGGTCGAGGCGATCACGTCCGACGCGCCGCTGACGGTGGTCGGCGCCGGGGCCGGCACGGGCAAGACCTGGACGCTGGCCTGGCGCTTCGTCTGGACCGTGCTGACGCGCGAAGACGTGCGCCATACGCTGACGCTGACGTTTACCGAAAAAGCGGCGTCGGAGATGCGCCGCCGCATCGCCGCGCTGCTGGCGGACCTCGAGCCGGCGCTCGCCGCTTCGGCCGAACTTTCGCGCCGCCGCGCCGCCGCGCTGGCTTCGCTCGATCAGGCCTACATCTCCACGATCCACGGCTTCGGCGCGCGCGTCATCGGCGAAGCGGGGCTGTCGCTGCCCGTCGAACCGTCGCTGCGCCTCGTCGGCGACGCGGAGGCCGACGAGTTCTGGCGCGAACTGACCGGCGCGCTGGACCGGCTCGACGTTGAATGGTTCTGCTGGGGCATGGACCGCGGGTACGGAGCCTCCGCGCGCGCGCTGCTGAGCGACCCCGGAGCCGCCGACGTGGTGAACTGCTGGCGGCCCGAAGGCGTCGCCGATTTCGCCCGCAGCTTCGAGGGCATGATGTTCGACTTCGGCGAAACCCCCGAAAGCGTTCTCGAAAAGTTGAGCTCCCCCGACGCGCAGGCGCTGGAGCTGCTGCGGCAAAATCTCGGCGCCGAGTTCGCGCGGCTGGCCGACTGCTGGACCGAAGGCTTCGACGTCGATCCCGTTCGATGCGGCGGCACGGGCGATTTCGTCGCGCGCTTCGCCGCCTTCCGCGACCGCTGGAACGCGCGCGGCTTCGCGAGCGAAGCGGACTGCCGCGAGTTCGTCTTCGACGCCGCCGACACCGTCAAAAACGCGCGCGGCAAGCTGGCCGACGCGCTGGCGGAGGCGATGGGCGTCAAGCTGGCCGACTGGCGCAGGGACGCCGACGCGCTGCGAGTCTTCGAGCGCCTGCTCGCCGACGGGTGGAGCGCCGACGAGCTGAGGCTGCGCGCGCTGCTGATCCGCTTCGGCTGGCTGTGCTGGCGCAAGTGGCAGGCGTACAAGTCCTCGCGCGGCGGCATCTCTTTTTCCGACATGATCGCTCTGGCCGCTCAGGCGCTGGAACATGACGAATCTTACGCCGCGCGCTTTTCCGAAGTGCTCGTGGACGAATTCCAGGACACCAACGACCGGCAGGACGCCCTGCTGCGCGCCGTCCGGCGCGCGGCGCGCGCGCGGCTGTTCGTGGTCGGCGACCTGAAACAGTCCATTTACCGCTTCCGCCACGCCGAGCCGGCCATCTTCGAGCGCTATGTCGCCGCGGCGCGCCGCGGCGGCCGTTACGTGAGCCTGTCGGTGTCGTTCCGCAGCGGCGAAAAGATTTTGGACGCCGTCAACGGCCGCTTCGAAAGAATCTGGAAAGACCGCCTCGGCGCGGAACTGAACCAGCCCTACGAGGCGTTGCGTTCGCCGCGCGGTCTGGCGCGCGCCGCCGCGTGGATCGACGAACGCCAGCGCACGGAACTGCCCGTCTGCGAACGGCTGCTGGAAGAATTCCAGCGCGACGAAGAGGGAAGGGCGCGCGAAAGCGCGGCCGCCGCGCGCGACCGTCTGGCGCTGCGTCTGGCGCTGCGTCTCTGCGAGCTGCGCGGACAGGAGGCGAAAATCTGGGACCGCGACCGCCTGCGCCCCGTCCGCTGGGACGACATGGCCGTGCTGACGCCGACCCGCAGCTCCTACGAGAACCTGCAGAGAGCTTTTTCACTCTGCGGCGTCCCCGCCGCCTTTACCGGCGGGCGCAGTTTTTACGCGCGGCCGGAGATCCGTGACGCCTGCGCGCTCTGCGCGTTTCTCGCCGATCCGCGCGACCGCACGGCGCTGGCGGGGTTTTTGTGTTCGCCTTTCTCCGGCCTGCCGCTTGCGGACGCCCAGGCGCTGCTGCCGCTGCTCGACCGCGGCGAGCCGCTGAAAACGCTGGCGGAGCATTGGCCCGGCCCGGCCGCGAAACTGAGATCCCTGGCCCGGCAGGCCATGCTCGAAGGCCCGTCGGCGGCGCTGGCCTCGCTGCTGGCCCGCGGCGACTGCCTGAAAAACGTCCATCCGAAACGGCGCGCCGCGGCGCTGGCCAATCTGCGCCGCGCCGTGGCTCTGCTGGAAGAGTACGAAGCGGGCGTCGGCCCGTCGCCGGCGGGCGTCGCCGCGTATCTTCGCAGCGCCCTGCGCCGCGGCGCGGCCGATCCCGAAGCCAGCGCCGAAGCCGACGGCGACACGGTCAGGGTGATGACGATCCACGCCTCCAAGGGGCTGGAATTCCCGCTCGTGGCCGTCTTCGGTCTGGAACACGGCGGCCGCGCCGGCGCGCGGGAAAAAGGCGTGGCTCCTTCGCGCCATCTGCTGGCGGCCGCGCCGCGTTTCCCCGACGGCTGGCCCGAAGGCGACTGCCTGCTCGGCAAGGCGCACGCCCGTCTCGACGAACGCGCCGAGTACGAAGAACGGACGCGCCTTTATTACGTGGCGCTGACCCGCGCGCGCGACGGCCTGATCCTGTGCGGCCTCATGCCCGGCGGGGGAAAACGCGCGGAAAAAGACCGTTCGCTGCTGTCGATCGAGCGCGCCGGCGGCGAGTTCGTCCCCGCGTCCGGCGAAGTCTCCCGTCGCCAGGCCGACGCCTGGCTGCGCCGCAACGCGGCCGGCGCGCACGAAAAGACGATCCCCGGCGCCGACGTGCCGCTGACCGTCCTCCGCCCGCGCGCGCTGCGCCGCGTCAGCGCCACCTCGCACGCCCTCTGGAGCCTGTGCCCGGCGGCGTGGCGCCTGTCCTTCCGCCAGAACCTCGACCTGAGCTGGAACGCCGGCGAAGGCGAATCGCTTCGCGAAGCGTCCGGCGGCGCCGAGCTGGGCGACGTCGCGCACTGGATCCTTTCCAAATGGGACTTCAGCGACGGCGATTACCGACGCATCCTCGGCCTCCGCGACGGGCACCTGCGCCCCGAATTCCGCCGCGTCTGGCGCGATCCGGCCTCGCGCCGCGAGCTGGAACGCTTTTTGCAGAACTTCCACAGCCCCGGCGGCGAAAAGCTGCTGGCGCGGCTGCGCCGGGCGCTGGCAGAGGGGACGCTGGCGCGCGAATACCCGTTCAAGGTCCGCCTCGGCCCCGTCGAGCTGGTCGGCGCCGTCGACGCCTTCTGGATCGAAAGCGCCGCCGGCCGTCCGGCGCGGCTGTGCGTGCGCGACTACAAGACCACGCGCCTGCCGAAAGACCCGTTGCGCCGCCGCTGGATGGACGATTTTTACGCGCGGCAGCTGCGGTTTTACGCGCTGGCCCTGCGCCGCCAGCGTCCCGAGTTCGCGCCGCTGCAGCTCGATCTGGCGCTGTGGAACCTGCGCGGCGGCGCGGAACAGAAGCTCGAAGCGCTGGACGCGAAGGCCGAAAAAGCGCTGGAAGCCGCGCTCCTGGCGCAGGCGTCCCAAGCGGCCTCCGGCCCGTGGCCGCCCGACCGTTCGCGCTGCGCCGGCTGCGCTTACGCGCGCGCCTGCGTGTTCTGGAGGCACGGAGATCCTTTGGAAATGTGAAATGAACTGTCATAATTTTATTCACTGACTGTCTGGTTTTAGATAAAAATGTTCCACGTGGAACATTCCGAAACGAAAATGCGAGGGCGAACGGCCGGATGAAATCCAGCCGTTCGCCCTCGCGTTTTTGCCGCGGTGCGGCGATCCTTTTTCGTGGGCGAAAAAAGATTATCCGCGCGTGGGCAGCACTTCGATCCAGTACTGGTCGGGATCCTGAATGAAGTAGATGCCCATGGACGGGTTTTCGTAGCAGATGCAGCCCATTTCCTCGTGAAGCCGGTGCGCCGCCTCGAAATCGTCGACGCGCAGCGCCAGATGGAACTCCTGCTCGCCGAGGTCGTACGGCTCGGTACGGTCGTGCATCCAGGTCAGCTCGAGCTGAAAATCGGTGACGCCGTCGCCCAGGTAGACGATCGTGAAACCGTCTCCCTCGATGCGACGCGCTTCTTTCAGCCCCAGCGCCTTTTCGTAAAAAGCCATGCTCCGTTTCAGGTCGAGGACGTTGAAGTTCGTGTGGATGAAGTGAAATTTCATCAGGAAACCCCCTTGCGTCGTTTGAGTTTTTTCATTCTATCACAGCGATCGTAAAAAGACGAAAGTCGCATGAGCGTCGGAAAAAAGAACGTGATTTTCATTGATGCAATCGGTTGCATGAAATCGTTTCGCGGAGTATAATCCGTCTCGGTAAAACCGCGCCGCAGGGTTGGAAGGAAGAACCGCAGTGCCGGAAGGAGGAGTTTTATGTCCTGGAACCGCAAGAACCTGCTCGACCTGAACGACTGGACGCCGCAGGATTTCGAGGATTTCGTGAAGCGCGCTCTGGCGTTGAAACCGCGCCTTGTGAGCGTGCCGAAGCGGCCGCTCGATTCGCTGCGAGGCCTCACCGTGGCGAATCTTTTCTTCGAGAATTCCACGCGCACCCGCAACTCGTTCGACGTCGCCGAACGGATGACCGGGGCCGAGGTGATCGACTGGAGCGCTTCCGGATCGAGCATGTCCAAGGGCGAGAGCCTGCGCGACACGGTCTGGACGCTCTGCGAGATGGGCGTCAACGCGCTGGTGGTGCGCCATTCCGCGACGGGGATGCCTTATTACATCCAAAAGCTCGTGCCGCACGTCCCGGTGTTCAACGCCGGCGACGGCGCGCGCAGCCACCCGACGCAAGGTTTGCTCGACGTCACGGCGGCCGTGGAGCGTTTGGGCAGCCTGAAGGGGAAAACGCTGGCGATCATCGGCGACGTCCGTTACAGCCGCGTGGCGCGCAGCGACGTCAAAGCCTTCCGCGGCATGGGGGCGCGCGTGATCCTCAGCGGCCCGCGCACGCTGATGCCGACGCGTCCCGAGGCGCTGGGCGCGGAGTACGAGCCCGACCCGCGCGCCGCGGCCGCGCAGGCGGACATCCTCGGCCTGCTGCGCGTGCAGCTGGAGCGTCAGGAAGCGGGGCTGTTCCCGTCGGTAAAGGAATATCACGCGCGCTACGGCGCCACGGAGGAACTGCTGGCCTGCGCCCGTCCCGGCGCGGTGGTGATGCATCCGGCGCCGATCAACCGCGGCGTCGAGGTCGCTTCGTCGGTGGCCGACGGCCCGTCGAGCCTGATCCGCGAGCAGGTGCTCTGCGGCGTGCTGACGCGCATGGCTCTGCTCGACATTTGCCTGGGAGGTGGCGCGCGATGAGTTCTCGTTATGCCGTGGATCCGCGAACGCTGAAACTTTCCGAAAAAGTCCTGGAAGCCTGGCGCATCCCCGCCGCGATCGACCTGTTCTGCCGCGCCGGCGCCAAAAGCGGCGCGGCGCTGGCCGCGGAAGCCCGCCGCGGCGGCTGGGGGCTGACGGCCCTGACGGCCGAAGCCGGCAGCGACGGCCCGGGCGCGTTGAAGGCCGCCCGCCTGCTGGCGTCGGAAGACGGCGCGGGGGTGTGGCCGCTGCCCGCGGCGCTGCGCGACAACGGCGCGATGGCCGAGATCGGCCTGATGGCGCGAGACGGCGAAAAGCTGTTCTGCGTGCCCGAAGGATTCGAAGACTGGCGGCGGCTGCGGGCGCTGTTCTGCTACGCTTCCGGGCTGGGCTGCCGCCTCGCCGTGAGGCCGTGCCTGGGCGAGCTGTGCGCTTTCGGCCAGATCAACGACGGCGACGCGGCCGACCGGCTGGGCATGAAAGGCGTCCCCGCCGTCGCCGAAGCGATCGCCGTGGCGGCGGTCCTGACGCTGGCGGGCGAGTGGGGCGTGCCGCTGCACGTGCGCGGCGTCAGCTGCCGCGCTTCGCTGGAAGCGATCCGTGCGGCGCGGGACGGCGGGCAGGACGTGACCTGCGACGTGCCCTTCATGAACCTGATCCATACCGAAGACGAGTACGACGCGGCGTCCCTTGAGGGCGCGCTCAAAGTCTGGCCGGTGCTGCGCGGCGCGGACGACCGCGCCGCCCTGTGGCGGGCGCTCGACGAAGGTCTGATCGCGGCGGTCGTGAGCAATCACTGCGCGCGCAGCGCCGATCAGCTGAGCCTGCCTTTCGAGGAGATCCCCTTCGGCAGCGAAAAGTTGAACGGCGTCCTGCCGGAACTGCTGGACGGCTGGGAGGCGCAGGGCCGCCCCTGCGGCATCGAACGGCTGCTGGCGGCCCTCGGCGAGGGGCCGGCGAAAGTGCTCGGCCGTCCCGCCGCCGGGCGCACGCTGCTGGTTCGCGCCGCATCGGGCTGGCGGGCATTTTACGAAGACGAATGACCGTGGACGAAAAATGGCGCCGCGCGGCGGCGCGGACGGAGAAAAGAGGGTGAGGACTTTGAGAGAGAAAGCCTATCTGGTGCTGCAAAACGGGCGCGTTTTTGCCGGAGAACGCTTCGGCGCGGCCGGCGACGTGACGGCGGAGATCGTTTTCGCCACGGGCATGACCGGTTATCTGGAAACGCTCACCGACCCCAGCTACCACGGGGAGATCGTCGTGCAGACCTTTCCGCTGATCGGCGACTGCGGCGTCATCCGCGAGGATTTCGAAAGCCCGCGCCCGCGGCTGAGCGCGTATATCGTGCGCGAACTGTGCGACGCTCCTTCGAACTTCCGCAGCGGCGGCACGCTTGACGATTATCTGCGGGAAAGCGGCGTAGCCGGACTTGCCGGCGTGGATACGCGCACGCTGACGCGCATCATCCGCGAGCACGGCGTGATGAACGCCGCCGTCTGCTCGCGTCTGCCCGAGGACCTGCCGGCTTTCACGGCGGATCTGGCGGGACGGCGGCTGTCGAGCGACGTCTTTGCGGTGACCTGCGACAAGCCCTTTATCCTCAACCCCGACGGCACGCGCCACATCGTGCTCTGGGACTTTGGCTGCAAAGGCGGCATTGCCCGCGCGCTGACGGAGCGCGGCTGCCGCGTCACCGTGGTGCCGGCGGACACGGCGGCGGTGAAGATCCTTGCCCTGCGTCCCGACGGCGTGCTGCTGTCCAACGGTCCCGGCGATCCCGCCTCCTGCCGCGGCATCGTCGAGAACGTCAACACCGTGGCCGAGACGGGGCTGCCCATGTTCGGCATCTGCCTTGGCCATCAGCTTCTGGCCCTGGCCCGCGGCGCGCGCACGACGAAGCTGAAGTACGGTCACCGCGGCGAAAACCAGCCCGTGCGCGAAACGGCGACGGGGCGTCTGCTGATCACCAGTCAGAACCACGGTTACGCGGTGGAGAACGACAGCATTCCGGCGGAGAACCGTCTGAGCTACGTCAACGTGAACGACGGCACCTGCGAGGGCATCGATTACGGCGGCGTCAACGCCTTTTCCGTGCAGTTCCATCCCGAAGCCTGTGCCGGTCCGCAGGACACGGCGTTCCTGTTTGACCGCTTTTTGAAGAATTGCGAGGAGGCCGTCCGCCATGCCGCTCGATAAAAAACTGAAACGGGTGATGATCATCGGCTCCGGCCCGATCGTGATCGGCCAGGCCGCCGAATTCGACTATGCCGGCACTCAAGCCTGCCGGGCCCTGCGCGCGCTCGGCATCGAGGTGATCCTGGTCAACTCCAATCCTGCCACGATCATGACCGACAGCGACATCGCCGACAAGGTCTACATCGAACCGCTGACGGTAGAGATCCTGAAGCGCCTGATCGAGAAGGAACGCCCCGACGGACTGCTCTCCACCATCGGCGGCCAGAACGGGCTGACCCTGTCCATGCAGCTGGCCCGGGACGGCTGGCTTGAATCGAAAGGCGTCAGACTGCTGGGCGCGTCGCTGGACACGATCGAACGAGCCGAGGACCGTCAGCTTTTCAAGGACATGCTGGAGAAAATCGGCGAACCCGTCATCCCCTCGGCGATCGCGACCCGACTGAACGAAGCCATGAACTTCGGCGCCAAAATCGGTTATCCCGTCATCATCCGCCCCTCCTTCACGCTGGGCGGCACCGGCGGCGGCATCGCCCACAGCGCCGCGGAGATGGAGCAGCTCGCGCGACGCGGACTGGAAGTCTCGCCCGTGGGGCAGATCCTCGTGGAGCGCAGCGTCGCCGGTTGGAAAGAGATCGAGTTCGAGATGATGCGCGACGGCGACGACAACTGTATCGCCATTTGCTCCATGGAGAACCTCGATCCCGTAGGCGTGCACACCGGCGATTCCATCGTCGTGGCGCCGGCGCTGACGCTGGCCGATAAGGAGTACCAGCTGCTGCGCAGCGCGGCGCTTCGCATCGTGCGCGAGCTCGAAGTGCAGGGCGGCTGCAACGTGCAGTTCGCGCTCAACCCCGGCAGCTTCGAATATGCCGTGATCGAAGTCAACCCGCGCGTGTCGCGCTCTTCGGCGCTGGCCTCCAAGGCGACCGGCTACCCGATCGCCAAGGTTTCGGCGCAGATCGCCATGGGCCTGCGCCTTGACGAGATCCCCAACGCCGTCACCGGCAAGACGTCGGCTTTCTTCGAGCCGGTGCTGGACTACGTGGTGGTGAAGATGCCGCGCTGGCCCTTCGACAAGTTCAGCAGCGCCACGCGCACGCTGGGACCGCAGATGAAAGCCACCGGCGAAGTGATGGCGATCGCGCCGACCTTTGAGGAAGCTCTGCTCAAATCGCTGCGCGGCGCCGAGATCGGTATGGATTCGCCGCGCCTCGCTTCCCTGAAGGAGCTCGGCGACGATCAGCTCGAGGCCTGCCTGCGAGAGCCTACCGACCAGCGGCTGTCCGTCGTGTACGAGGCTTTGGGCCGCGGCGTGTCGGTCGATCACGTCCACGACGTGACGAAGATCGACCGCTGGTTCCTGTGGAAGCTGAAAAAAATCCTTGCCGTCGAGAGCGCTTTGCAGAAGTGCGGCGGCGTCCTGCCCGACGAACTGTACGCCGGCGCCAAGGCGACAGGTTTTCTTGACCGCACGATCGAGAAGCTTTCAGGCGCGAAAGTGGAAAAACATTTGGCGCCGGTCTACCGCATGGTCGATACCTGCGCCGCCGAATTTGCGGCCGAAACGCCTTACTTCTACGCCGCCGCTCCGGTCTCGGGCAGCGAAGACGAAGCGGCCGGATTCATCGCCCATCATGCCGGCCTTGCCGCCTCCAAAGGGACCATCGTCGTCCTCGGCAGCGGGCCGATCCGCATTGGCCAGGGCATCGAGTTCGACTACGCCGCCGTGCACTGCGTGTGGGCGCTGAAGCGCCTGGGTTACACGGTCGTGATGATCAACAACAATCCCGAGACGGTCAGCACCGATTTCGACACGGCCGACCGACTTTACTTCGAGCCGCTCACGCCTGAGGACGTGATGGACGTCATCCGACTGGAACGGCCTCTCGGCGTGGTCGTGGCCTTTGGCGGGCAGACCGCCATCAAGCTGACGAAGTGCCTCAGCGAAAACGGCGTCGCCATCCTCGGCACCAGCGCCGACGCCATCGACGCCGCCGAGGACCGCGAGCGCTTCGACGCGATTCTGAGCCGCTGCGGCATCGCCCGCCCCAAGGGACGCGGCGTGGAAACGCTGGAGCAGGCGCTCGCCGCCGCCCGCGACATCGGTTATCCCGTGCTCGTGCGCCCGTCCTACGTGCTGGGCGGCCAGAACATGATCATCGCTTACGACGACGAGAGCGTCAGCAATTACATGCGGCGCCTTCTCGCCATCGGGACCGATGGCCCCGTGCTGATCGACAAATACCTCGAAGGCACCGAGGTGGAAGTCGACGCCGTTTGCGACGGGACCGACGTGCTGATTCCCGGCATCATGGAACACATCGAGCGCGCCGGGGTCCATTCCGGCGACAGCATCGCCGCTTATCCGGCCTGGAACCTTTCCGGCCCCGTCACCGAGAAGCTGGTGGAGAGCACTGCCCGCATCGCCCTCGAACTGGGCGTGAAGGGGCTGGTCAACATCCAGTACGTGATCTACAACAACCGGGTCTACGTGATCGAGAGCAACCCCCGCGCCAGCCGCACGATCCCTTATATCAGCAAAGTCACCGGACTGCCGCTGGTGGATATCGCCACGCAGGTGATGCTCGCCACGCTGACGCCCGACGCGCCGAAGCTGCGCGACCTGCCCTGCGGCACGGGCCTGTACCGGCCCAGCCCTTACTGCGCCGTCAAGGTGCCCGTGTTCTCCTTCGAAAAGCTGAGCGGCGCCGACGTGCAGCTGGGACCGGAAATGAAGTCCACCGGCGAAGTGCTCGGCGTGGGCAAGAATCTTGAGGAAGCCTTGTACAAAGGGCTGATTGCGGCCGGTTACGCCGTGCGTCATCACGAACCGGGCGGCGTGCTGATCAGCGTGCAGGACCGCGACAAGCCCGAGATCGTGGAGCTGGCCCGCCGCCTCGCTTCGCTGGGCTGCCGCCTTTACACCACCGGCGGCACCGCCGAATACCTGAGAAGCCGCGGCATTCGCAGCGCCTCGGTGGGCAAGATCAGCCAGGGTAACCGCGATATTCCTTATCTGCTCGATCAGGGACGGGTGCAGTACGTGCTCTCGACCAGCTCGCCCGACAGCAGCGAGCGCGCCGACGCCCAGGTGCTGCGCAGCAAGGCCATCGAGCGCCGCGCCGCCTGCATGACCAGCCTCGACACGGCCCGCGCCCTCGTCGACTGCATGGTCAGCGGTTACGACGAGGACAACGTGGAGCTCGTCGACATGGCCCATCTGCCGGAACGCAAACGTCCCGTGCGCTTCGTCAAGATGCACTGCGGCGGCAACGAATACATTTATGTCGACACGATCCGCCAGAGCGTCGCCGAACCGGCCAGCCTCAGCGTGGCCCTGTGCGGGCGTCGGCGCAGCGTCGGCGGCGATGGCCTCGTGATCGTCGCCCCGGCCCGGGGAAAAGCCGACGCGCGCATGACCCTTTACGATGCCGACGGCACGCGCGCCCGCATCGGCGGCAATGCGCTGCGCGGCGTGGGCAAATATCTTTACGAGAAACTGGACGTGAAGAAAAAAGATCTGCTGATCGAAACCGACGACGGCGTCAAGGCGCTTCGCCTTTACGACCGCGACGGCGAGATCTACAGCGTCGAGGCGCTGATCGGCCGGCCCGACTTCGACCCCGCGCGCGTGCCCGTTACGCTTAACGCCGACGGCCGGCCCGTGGTCAGTCAGTACTATTCCTGCGGCGGATTCGACGATCAGATTACCTGCCTGTCGCTGGGCGACCCGCAGTGCGTGATCCTGACCGACGACTGCGACGGCGCGGAACTGAGCGTGGAAGGGCCGTTGATGGAACGCGCGGAGATATTCCCGGAAGGGGCCAACGTCAGCTGCGTCAGCGTTGCCGACCGTCACACGCTGCGGGTACGCACGTGGGAGCGCCGCATCGGCGAGACCATGAGCTGCGGCACTTCGGCCTGCGCCGCGGCCGTCGTCGCAGCCAGACTGGGGTTGGTAGACGAAGGCGAGATTTCCGTGAGGACGGCGGGGGGACTGCTGGTCGTCCGTCTCGCGCCTGAGGGGGTATCCCTGATCGGCGGCGTGGACTGCGATTTTGAAGGCGTTATCGAGATGTAGCCGCAGCCGTACGACACAGGGGGTTCGGCGCCAAGCCGAACCCCCTGTGTCGTATGCGCGGTGAAAATTAACCGATGAAGTGCGTCCAAACGTGTTCCTCGTAGGCCGGCGCGGGAATGCCGGCTTTCTGTCCGGCCTCGATGGAACGGAGCATCCAGGCCATGTTGACCCCCAGCGTGCGCATGGTCTGAAGTCCCTCAGCGTCCTGGCGCACGTCGTCGGGCGTGAAGCCGTGCACTTGGTTCCAGTACTGCGAGCCGACAACGAACATGTTGCTGATCAGAAAGTACTGATTGAGCCGCTCGAACGAGGCTGTCGAACCGCCGCGCCGGCAGGACACCACGGCCGCCCCCAGCTTGCCGGCCATGCGGTCGCTGCCGACGTAGAACAGACGGTCAAGAAACGAACACAGGCGTCCCGTTGCCCCGGAATAGTAGACCGGCGAGCCGACCACGATGGCGCCGTAATCGTCGAGCTGGTCCAGCACCTCGTTGACCTGGTCGCCGAAGACGCAGCGTCCTGTCGTTTCGCAGTGACCGCAGGAGGTGCAGTCCTGCATGGGTTTCGTCCCCAGCCAGAGCAGGTCGCTGGCGACGCCCGCGCCGCTCAACGCCTTTTGCAGTTCGCCCAGGGCGGTGAAAGTGCAGCCGTCCCGATGCGGGCTGCCGTTGATCAAAAGCGCTTTTTTCATGTGAAATCCCCCCATGGAATAGATTTTTCACCGGGAATTGTACCACGTTCCGCGGCGCCTTTCGCCGTTTTCCCGCGGCCGCGCCGGCGGAAGGGGTAAATTTTCAGAGTAAATGCAACCTCGTCAAAGTAAATGCGACGGGGTTGCATTTACTTTGACAGGACAAAAGCAGCAAGCAGTCATTACGAACACATAATAACGATCAAGATTGCGCTAACGGAGCAAATTCAAGGGGATGAAAAGCTGTTACGAGGAAATTGTCCGAAAAAAGAGCATACAAAAGTGACCCTCAACTGAAA
>NZ_RAWT01000019.1:0-43305 GCF_003612005.1 Pyramidobacter sp. CG50-2 | reverse complement strand
CAGTTTGGCTTCGATCTTCTTGTTGCGATTCTTTTTCCGCGCTGCTTCGATTTCCGCCTGCTGTTCCGATGTGATCTCGTATTTTACGGGCATTCTCCATCACCTCGGGTGCATTATAACTGAGGTACGGGAAGTTTGGCTATACTATAAAGAAGTAGTATCAGAACTCCCTCGCAGCGCCCTTGTGTTTGCCCTTTTAATTGAGAAGTAGTATAAGAAGCGCCGCTCCTCTAAAAACATTATAGGACTTTTTTGAAAAAAGATTTATCCTTACAGAAGATGTCGAAAGGCCAAGCAGGGAAGACGCCGTGGGCAACGGCCATGAAAGATTGTAATCCAGGCGGACTGTGCTAGAATGATCGTGCTACGTAAAAAATAGAAAGTAGCGTTATTTTTACTCTTTGAATCGGAGGTTATGGATATGGCATCGTTGAAAATTCCACCGGAACTAACGCTCGTCGTCGCTTTTCACGGACATCTGTGTCCCGGCCTGTTGATCGGCTGGCGCGCTTCTCGAATGGCCATGAAGCTGCTGAATCTGTCCCGCGACGTGGATGAAGAGATTGTGGCGGTTGTGGAAAATGACGCCTGCGGCGTGGATGCGATCCAAGCAGTTCTTGGCTGCACGTTCGGAAAGGGAAATTTCATTTTCCGCGATTACGGCAAGCACGCTTTCACCGTTTTCCGCCATTCTGACGGACGCGGCGTGAGGCTGGTCTATCGCTCGCCTGAAAACGCACTTTCGCGCGACGAACACATGGGCCGTCTTTTGACGGAACCTGATGAAGCTCTGTTCGACGTGAAGAAACCCGAAGAGGCGATCCCGCAGAAAGCGCGTATTCACGATTCGGAAAACTGTTCCGTGTGCGGCGAGAAAGTCATGGTCACTCGCCTCGAGACGTGCGCGGACGGACGAAAAGTCTGTGTGCCCTGCGCGGAAAAGATCAGGAGGATGACAAAATGAAGAGTTCGATGAAATTTCTTGCGTCCCTTGTGTTAGCGATGCTGTGTGCGTCTGCGGCATGCGGCGCGGAGATGACGGTCACGGACTGCCTCGGGCGTTCCGTGACCGTGCCCGTCGCGCCGCAGCGGATCCTTGGCTCGGGATCCGGAGCCTTGAGGCTGCTGACCTACCTTCAGGCGAACGATCGCGTGATCGCGGTGGATTCCATCGAAAAGCGCAACGATCCTCCGCAGAGCAAAGCATCGCGTCCTTATGCCTTCGCTCATCCTGAGTTTGCCGCTCTGCCTCTTTTCGGCGAGTTTCGCGGCAAAGACAATCCCGAACTGATTGCCGGGCTTTCTCTGCAGCCGCAGGTGATCTTCAAAGTGTCGCCTCTTTCCGGTCCTCATCCCGACCAGCTGACAGCCAAAACGGGGATTCCCGTGATCGGCCTGGAATACGGAAATCTGAGCGACGAAAAGGAACAGTTCTACGCGACGCTGCGTCTGATGGGGAAAGTCCTTGACAAGGAACAGAGGGCGGAAGAAGTGGTGGCTTTCTTCGAAAAGCACCTCGCCGAACTGCGCCGGAGGACTGCCGGCGTTCCCGAAGAAAAGCGCAGAAGCTGCTATATCGGCGGCGTATCCATGCGCGGCACGCATGGTTTCACCTCGACGGAAACGGGATATCCGCCGTTCCTTTACACCGGCGCGAAAAACGTGGCCTCCGACGGTTCCGGCAGATCGGAAACGGTCAACGTCGCCAAGGAAAAGATCTTGCAGTGGGATCCCCAAGTCGTCTTCATGGACATCAACACCCTGCGGGCGAAAGGCGAGGCCAGCGGCCTCTGGCAGCTCAGTTTCGATCCCGTCTACGCCGAACTGTCGGCCGTCGAAAACGGCGAGATCTGGAGCGTGCTTCCCTACAATTCGTACACGATCAATTACGGTTCCGTGCTGGTCAACAGCTATTTCGTGGGGAAAACTCTCTATCCCGACCGTTTCGCCGACGTCGAGATCGCGTCCGTCGCCGACGAGATCTATTCTTTCCTTGTCGGAAAACCGCTCTACGCTCAGATCAGCGAAGCCCTTTCCGGCAAAATTTTCTGCCGCCTGAACCTTGAAGGGAAATAAGTCGTGCTTCAGCAGGAGCATCTCCTTTCGTTGGAGTACGAAGCCTACGTCGGCCGTAAAAAGCTTTTCCTTCTCGGATTGGGGGGGCTCTGCTTGCTTTTGGGCTTGCTGTCCGTCGCCTGGGGAGCCGTCAGGATCCCTGTCTCCGAGGTGATCGAGGTTCTTCTCGGCGGCGGGGAAGGGCGGGCCAAGGTGATCGTCGTGAATATCCGCCTGCCCCAGACTCTGGCCGCCATGCTGGCGGGAGGCGGGCTGTCGCTCGCGGGGCTGGTCATGCAGGCAGTGCTGCGCAATCCATTGGGGTCTCCCTTCACGTTGGGGATCTCCAACGCGGCCGCTTTCGGCGCGGCCTTCTCGATCATCGTCCTCGGCTCGGGAACGATGCAGAGCACTGCGGCGGACGCGGTGACGATCATGGACCACTGGCTCACGACGGGGGCGGCCTTCGCAGCCGCTCTGGCCTGCATGGGCATCGTGCTTTTCATCGTCTCGGCGACCGGCGGCGCGGGCGAAGTCATGGTGCTGGCTGGCGTCGCGCTGAGTTCGCTGTTTACCGCCGGGACCATGTTTCTTCAGTATTTCGCCGACGACGCCCAGCTGGCGGCTACCGTCTTCTGGACTTTCGGCGACGTCTCGCGCGCGTCGTGGCGCGAGATCCCCATGATGTCGGCTCTGTTGGCCCTTTCTTCGGCGTTGTTCTTTTACAGGCGCTTCGATCTGAACGCTTTGTGCTGCGGCGATGAGACCGCTGTGTCGCTGGGCGTCTCGGCTTCGTGGATCCGTCTCGAAGCCATGGTCGTGACGTCGCTGCTTGCCGCCGTCATGGTGGCGTTTCTCGGCGTGATCGGTTTTGTCGGACTTGTCTGTCCCCATATGCTGCGCCGTTTCCTCGGGGGCGATCATCGTTTCCTGATCCCCGGCTCGGTTCTCTTGGGAGCGGCCCTTCTGACGGGCGCCGACATGGGGGCGCGGCTCCTGCTCGCGCCGCGTCTTCTTCCCGTCTCCGTCTTTACGGCGTTCATGGGCGCGCCGGTGTTCGTGGCGCTCCTGATGAAAAGGAGAAGCCGAAAATGACGCTGTCGGTATCGGGACTTTCCTTCGCCTACGGGCGCAACGACGTTTTGAAGGACGTGAGTTTTTCTCTGGAACAGGGGGAGATCGTCGTGCTGCTCGGTCCCAACGGCACGGGAAAGACCACGCTGCTGCGAGCCATTAACGGGATCCTGCGCCCTGCGATGGGGACGGTCTTTCTTGATGGGCGTACGCTCGCCTTGTGTCCGCGGCGCGACCGGGCCAAGATTTTCGGTTACGTCCCCCAGAGGGACGAACCGCAGCATCTGACCGTTTTCGACGCGGTCCTGCTTGGCCGCCGCCCGCACATCGCATGGACGATAAAGGACGAAGACGTTGAAAAAGTGGAAGCGGCGCTAAAAGCTCTGTCTCTCGAAAAATTTTCCCTGCGGTTCCTCGACGAGCTGAGCGGCGGCGAGTTCCAAAAGGTCGCTCTTGCCCGCGCTCTCGTGCAGGAACCCAAAGTCCTGCTGTTGGACGAACCGACGAGCAGCCTTGATCTCAAAAATCAGATCGACATGCTGCGGACGCTGCGGCAGATCGTTCAAGGACGGAACGTGGCGATTCTGATGTCGATCCACGATCTAAACACGTCTTTGCGCGTCGCCGACCGTTTGATCTTTCTGCGCGACGGCGCCGTTTGCGCGGCCTGCCGGCCGGCGGAGGCGACCGCCGATCTGATCGGCGACGTTTACGGGATTCCCGTAGACGTGATCGCGCACGACGGCGCGCCTTTGGTGATTCCGCGCCTGCGGAGCGATCCCGCTTTTCGCGCGTGATGCAAATTTTTGCTTTATGAAAAAACAATGACGCGGAACAAAAAAATGACGTTGGAAGTTCGTCCTTCCAACGCCATTTTTTTGTTCTTCACGCGCTTTTCCCTTGCGCGCGCCGTGTTTCAAGGTTCTAAATGTAGCTGGCGGCGGCGAGGATCTTGCGGGCTTCTTCTTCTTTGCTCTTGTTTAGCTTGACGACGGGGCCGGTGCAGCCCATCGAGCTTTCGGCGTAAATGCCGTGCTTCCACAGCTCGCGCACGGCGTCCTCGATGGCGAGCACGTCGACGCCGTGGATTTCCTCGTCGGTCGGCTCGGCCGCCGGGGCTTTGATTTCCTCTTCGGCCGCGGCCGGTTTGGGCATGAAGCTGGCGATGATTTCCTCGAGACCGCAGCCCTTGGCCGCTTCGACTTCCTTGGCGACCAGTTCGGGAAGTTTGCCTGCCGCCGCGGCGCCGCAATAGGCGACGGCGTTGGCGATCACGGGAGCGCCGGAAGCGCGGGAGATGATGTTGACGACGTGCTTCCAGCCTTCGCCGGCGGAGGGGCCGTAGCCCCAGCCCAGCGCTTCGTACGAACCGCCGGTGCTGAACGAGGAGAACATCTTCATCAGCACGTTGCCGGTCAGCGTGTCGCAGACGCACACGTCGACGACGCCCTGGAGGATGTCGTTGCCGCGCAGGACGGAACCGCCGTCGGCGCGTTTGCTTTCGCCGAAAGTGATGTCGTAGCCGTTTTCCTGGAGCTTGCGCAGCGCCTTGAAGACCACCTGCGCGCCTTCGACGTTGAGGATCCCCACGGTGGGGTTCTGTTTGCCGATGGACTTGGCGACGGCGATGCCGTAGACGGCGTTGCGGATCATGGCTTCGACGCGGTTGATGGCGCTGGTGCCGGTCGTGGAGGCGACGATCATGTCGCGGCCGCAGGCGGGCGTAAAGACGCGGCCGATCGTGGTCACGCCCATGGGGAACGGATGGTGCATGGCGACGATGCCGGCGACTTTGCCGCTGTCCATGGCTTCGTCCATGGCTTTCTCGAGGTCGATCTCGCAGTCGGGGGTCTCGATCCACTCGAGGTCGTCGAAACCTTCGACTTTTTTAGGGCCGATCATCACAACCTGGATGTTGGGGTTCTGGCGCTGGGCGAGGCGTGCGGCGTTGGCGATTTCTTCGGAGCCGTGCTCGCTGCCATTCGCCTGCAGGCCGACGCGGACGCGGGGGCCGCCGTGAGCGGCAAAATCGATGATCTCGGAGAGAGCCTCACCGATGAGCTTGCGAACGTCAGACATACAAAAGCCTCCTTACTTCTTGAGGTCTGCTGCGATTTCGGAAAGAGACTCCAACAGCAGGCTCTTGATGTCGTCCTTGCTCACTGCCGCGGCCACGGGCGCGGGCTTTTCGAGCAGGAACGAAGCGCCGTCGGCGAGATTGGTCAGGCGGGCGAGGAACAGGCTGCCCTTGCCGATGATCATGGCGCGGTTGATCTTGCCCTCCTTGATCCAGTCGGCGGCGGGGCCGATGAAGGGCGCGCCGGCGGGGATGTGTCCCTGAGTGTGGGCGAAGCCGTGCAGTCCCTTCTCCTTGACGAAGGTCATCATGTCCTTCTTTTCGATGCTCTTCTTCATGACGGCCAGAGCGGCGATCATTTTGATGTTGGCGAGCGGCACGTTGCCGGCGCCGGCGGGTTCGGTGATCTCGGGGATATGAAGTTCGGCGCCGAACTTGTCGACGTCGGCGAAGGTCAGGCCGGCCTTCTGGAGCGGCTCCCAGGTGAGGGCCTGCGTGACGGCCTGAGGCGAGGCGCCCGCGCCGACGGAGTGTTTGCCGAGGACGTCCAGACGCATTTCGGCGCTGACGCCGTCGCAGGGAGTGATCAGGATCGCGAACGAGCCAAGGCAGTCCTCGAGAGCGGGCATGTCCTTCTTGACGTGGTCGCGGCTATTCATGTAAAGCTTGGGGATGGCGCCGCCGGCCAGAACGACGACGTTCTTGCGGGCGCCCGCGGCGACCTGGGAAGCGCCGTTGATCATGGCGTTGACGGGGCCGGCGCAGAAACCGCGCACGTCGCAGCCGCTGGCGTTCACGCAGCCGGCGATCTCGGCGATGGCCTTGGCGAAGTTGCCGCCGGCGCGCTGGCAGGCGTCGCCCGCGCCTTCCTCGGAACACTCGATCACGAAATCGACCTCTTCGGGTTTCAGGCCGGTGTTGCGGAGCAGATGGAGCAGGGCGAGCACGGAGCCGGCCTTGCTGGCAAGATTCTCGAGCAGAACGTGGGCAAACAGATTGTCGTCCACGGCGTGCGCCGCGCGCGCCATGCCGACGACCTTGCCGTCGAAATAGAGCGGCAAAACCTGAGTATGATCGCTGCTCTTGAGGTGTTCTTCGATCTCGGCGCGATCGTGTCCGGCTTCGAGGCGGGCGAGAATGGACTCGGTGATCAGTTCGTGCTTGGAAAGCTTTTCGCGGACGGAGGCGGCAAAGTCCTTTTCGAGCCAGATCAGGTCGAAAACGTCGCAGATGTCGAGCAGGCCGAGGAATTCGTCTTCGGGCATGATCTCGCCGTATGTGCCGAAACGGGGCGCCTCGAGATTGTAGTTCTGGTACATGGGCGTCGGCTGCGCGTCAAGATCCTCAAGGGGCAGAGCTCCGATGTACGTCATGTTGGGAGCATATCCCTTCGCCTGTTCGTAGGTCTGAAGATGCTTGGGAAGAGCCTGAAGATACTCTTTCTCGCCTTCGCCAGCCGTATAGGGCGTGTTGCCGTAGTGAAGCCCCAGCTGGGGAACATGCTCAAGGCAGTAAGCGGAACCTTTGATTGCAACTCTGGACATTACTGAAAATACCTCCTCAGGGATTTTGTGGAGCGAAAATTTATCGCAAGGACTTTGCCTTGTAACCGACGCTATTATAATACAAGATGTCGCAATAAAAACCAAGATCCTTGATTTCTCAAGTGATGATGAAAGTTTTTATGTTTTTTGCTGAAATTGCCTTTTCCCCTTTCGCGACGAACATTCGCAGTTTTTATAATTGTAGTGATATTTCAATGAGAAGAGATTTTTTTACCGTGAAATGAGGCCTGTAGAAATACGATGGGCGACAAAATCAAGCAAATATGAAAAAGAGGCGGTGTCGAGCCGCCTCTCCTTATGATCATCGCCGCTGATTATTTGACGAAGACAAGTTTGTTCGATTGATCAGGCTGAATATCGTTTGTCTTGAGCTGATAGCCTTGGTTTGTCATGAAGCGGGTAACGTTCGTGATCGACGTCGGGTTATCGAGAAAAATCTCGATCTCCTTTTCTCCCGTCGCCGCCGCTTTTTTGGCCTCGACGACAGGCTGAGGACAGGAAAGTCCGCGTGCATCAACAACCATTTTTTCTCCTCCTTAAGCCTTCCTGCGCATCACGAAACCGACGCAGAGACAGAAAATCATGCCGATGACGAAAGCGGTCGGGGCGTGAGCGCCGATCCCGGCGCCGCTGCTGGCAAGACCGAAGTTATGGGCCACCGCCGCGCCCGCGATCATGCCGAAGACGAAAACAGCCGCATCGCCGTCGCCCTCGCCGGCCATGACCAGCTGACGGCCGGGACATCCTCCGGCGAGCGTGAAGCACAGGCCGGACAGGACCATGCCGAGGAAATTCCAGAGCGAGTCGGTATGAGCCACGGGCTGCCCCGCGAATCCGGACTTGAAGCTCCCCAGCACGAAGTTCATGCCGAACGCAGCCACCAGCAGGGCGACGATCCCCCAGAACAGATAGCCGTCGCGGGCGAGAACGAGATCCCTGAGCGCTCCGATCGTGCAGAAGCGGCTGCGCTGCGCAAGCCAGCCGACCAAAAGCATCACGGCCAGACTGACATACCACGGCGCGTGCATCGAGCCGGGCCCCTTTTCGGAGAAGAAAATCGGTCCCGTCCCCTCGGCTCCCAGCTTGGGCGCGATCAGCAGCAGCGCCAGCAGCCCAAGCGCGAACAGCGGCATCATCAAACCGGATAATTTCGCTTCGGCCGGAGCGGGATAGGCTCTACCCAAATTGTAGTTGGAACTGATAAAATAAATGCCGATCAAGATCCCCACAAAGAGTCCGGCGATGCCGTAAAGGGCGTTGAAATCGCCGCCCGCCAGACGGAGATACGCTCTCCAGGGGCAGCCGAGGAAGATCAGCGCGCCGATGGAAGCGAAAATGCCGAGCAGAAAGCGCACGGCGGGGGCCGATCCCGCGCGCGGCTTGAATTCCTTGAACGCCAGCGCGGAACCGAAAGCGCCGAGGATCAGGCCGATGATCTCCGGACGGATATACTGGACCACCGCCGCCCTGTGAAAGCCCAGCGCCCCGGCGATATCGCGCTCGAAACAGGCAACGCAGATCCCCATATTGCCCGGGTTCCCCAGAAGCACGAGAACCGGCGCAAGTATGCCCACGGCAAGCCCTGCGATAACGGGGCCCAACCGCGACACCATGAGAGAATCAAAATTTTTCAATGACAACCGCCTCCTGCGATGAAATGAAGTTTGAACAAGGCATAGTATAAATAACTATCATTGACCTTATTCTTGTTCTTTAGTATATTCGAAAAAAGCCGGAAGTCAAATTATCAAAACGCATGAATAAAACCCTTGCATAAATTCATAATCTATAAGGAGTTCTGTATAATGAAATGTCTTGCGACCTTTGACGTCACCAGTATGGCCCTGATGTTCGAGAAACAATGCCGCCGCGCCGGTTTCGACGTGAGGATCATCCCCGTGCCCCGGCAGATCTCGGCAAGCTGCGGGCTGGCCTGCTCCTATCCCTGCGACCGCGAAAACGAGATCATACGGCTTTGTGAAAAGGGGGGGATCGAGATCTCCGAGACGCATCACATGACAGACTGACGGTTTCACGGAAATTCCGCCTTGAGAGAAAATGTGCGATGCATTATACTGCAACCGTGTGAGACGCGTTCCCGCGTTTTCATATGGATAAAGTTTGGAGAAGAGAGAATGCTTGACAGGAAGTTGATCGAGATGATGTACGAAACGGCGGCCAAGAGCGAGCTGCAGGGCGCTCGTTCGGCGGCGGTTTATCGGCAGATGCTGGAGATGCCGCTGGATTCGCAGATGACGGCCCGTTTTCAGGAAGGCGAAGATTTTATCGTCACCTGCCGCGAAGAAGGGTATGAGCTTGCGTAGTTCCAAAAAGAAGATCGATCTGCAGAGCCTGGACGCCGAATCCTTCACGATTGCCGACGCCATGGGGCTGTCGCGGGAACCGGCCCGCCTGTCTGCGAAGGAGCCGTCTCGCGCCGACGCCGAACCGGCGCGAGACCACGCGCTTGAGACGGCGCCGTTGAGGCTTTTCCTGGAACGCAAGGGCAGAAGCGGAAAAAACGTCACGCGGCTTGTCGGTCTGCCGTCGGGAGAACGGAGCGGCCGTTTTGTGAAGGAGCTGAAGCAGAATTTGGGCTGCGGCGCCGCAATCGAAGAGGAGGATGTTTTCTTTCAGGGAGATCAGCGCGCGCGGTTGTCGAAACTTCTGAAGGATCTCGGCGCGCGGAATGTGAAGATCGTTTGAGGCAACGGGGATTTTTGTCTTATAATGATTTTATAAAACGGTGATCGAAAAATTTCATGCGGAGGCGTAAAAACGATGGTGTTCGATAAGGCTGTCAAAATAAATTCTTTTCAATGGGAAGAACTGCCGCCGGCCGAAGAGCGGCAGCTGGACAAAGCCGCGCAAGTCTGCAAGGGCCTCGCGGTGGCGATGGTCGCCCGCGCCAACAGCGGGCACCCCGCGGGGGCGCTCTCCAGCATGAAAATGTACATGGCCGCCTACGGCGCTGCGAACGTGTCGCCACAAAACTGCGACTCGCTCGACCGCGATTTCGTCGTGATCAGCCACGGACACACCTCGGCCGCGGCGTATGCGACCCTGGCGTATTACGGATTTGTGGACGCGTTCGACGCCTTGAACGAGTTTCGCCGAACGGGCAGCCGCTTTCAGGGACACGTCGAGCGCATGGTCCCCGGCATCGACTGGGGTTCCGGCTGTCTCGGCCAGGGGCTGTCCGCGGGAGCGGGGTTCGCCCTGGCGCAGAAGGCGCGCGGCTACGACGGCCGCGTCTACGTTCTGATGGGGGACGGCGAGCAGCCGAAAGGGCAGATCGCCGAAGCGCGCCGCTTGATCGCGGCTCGAAAACTGACCAGCGTGACGGCGCTGATCGACGTCAACGACATCCAGATCTCCGGGCGCTGCGGCGACGTCATGCCCGCGCATATCAAGGAGCTCTGGGAAGCCGACGGCTGGCAGACGCTCCTGTGCGACGGCGATTCGTTCGCGGAGCTGTACGCCGCTTTGAAGGCGGCGCGCGCCGCCGGGCGCCCGACGGCGATCCTCTGCCGGACGACTATGGGCAAGGGCGTTTCCTTTATGGAAGACAAGCCGGACTATCACGGCAAGGCCGCTTCGGGCGACCTCTACCGGCAAGCGATGAAAGAGCTGGGACAGCCGGATCTCGTCGCGTTGGCCGCGGAGCACAAAAAAGCGAAGTTCAGCGCCGCGCGCGCCGTCGAACCGCTTAAAGCGGTCCTCGATCTGGGCGCAGCCAAGGTCTACGGCCCCGCCGACACGACGGACAACCGCTCCGCCTTCGGCTCGGCGTTGGCGGAAGTGGGGCAGCTCAACTACAAAAAGACCGGGCGCGCCCCCGTGCTCGTTTTCGACTGCGACCTCGCCGGTTCGGTCAAGACCGGCGAATTTGCGAAAAAATGCCCGGACAACTTCATCCAGTGCGGCATTCAGGAGAACACCACGGCCACGGCCGCCGGAGCGGCGTCTGCCGGCGGCGTCGTGTCAGTCTGGGCGGACTTCGGCGTTTTCGGCCTGGCGGAAGCCTACAACCAGCAGCGCATGAACGACGTCAACCACGCGAACGAAAAGCTCGTCCTCACTCACGTGGGGCTCGACGTCGGCGAAGACGGCATGACGCATCAGTGCATCGACTACGTTGCGCTGATGTTGAACTTCTTCAACTGGAAGCTGGTCGTTCCCGCCGATCCCAATCAGACGGACCGCGCGACGCGCTGGGCGCTGAAAACGGCGGGCAACGTCTGCCTGGCGATGGGGCGCAGCAAGCTGCCGGCGCTGTGCGCGAACGGCAAGCCGCTGTTGGCGCGCGATTTCACGTACGGCGAAGCCGTCAAAGTCCGCGAGGGCAAGGACGCCGCCATCTTGGCGCTGGGGGCGATGGCGGGGCGCGCCGTGCAGGCGGCGGAGCTGCTTGCCGAAAAAGGCGTCGAAACGGCGGTCTACGCCGTCTCGTGCCCGCTGGAGATCGACGAGAGAGCGTTGACGGAAGCGTTTCAGACCGGTACGGTGTTGACCGTCGAAGATCACAATGTCGTCAGCGGCATGGGCAGCCTCTGGCTGGCCCGCGCCGAAGAACTGGGACTGCATTCCGTCGCGCGCCGTTTAGGCGTGCATCGTTACGGCGATTCCGGCCCGAGCGAAGAAGTGTACGCCGCCATGGGGCTTTCCGCGGACAAAATCGCAGAATCTCTCGAGGAACTGAAAAAAGTCGCGCGCTAAGAGCTGTCGATGGAAGAAAAATTACTGTTCCACGCCTGCTGCGGTCCCTGCGCGACGACCGGCGTCCACGCTCTGACCGAGGAGAAACGGGAAGTGACGCTTTATTTTTACGGCGGCAACATCCATCCCTACGATGAATGGCAGCGGCGGCTGGAAGCTTTGCAAAAACTGGCGGCGGCGTATTGCCTCCCGCTGATCGTCCGCCCTTACGACACGTCCGAATGGGACCGCCGCACGGCGGGATTGGAAAACGAACGGGAAGGCGGCCGCCGTTGCGAGCGCTGCATGCGCCTGCAGCTGGAAAGCGCCGCGGAAAAAGCGGCCGAGCTTTCCGTGTCGACGCTTTGCACCAGCCTGACGCTCAGCCCGCAGAAACACCCCGACCTGATCAACCTCTGGGGGAGGGAGCTTGCCGGCCGTTACGCGCTGAACTGGGAAGAACGAATCTGGAGAAAAAAGAACGGGCAGCTCTTCTCCGTTCGGGAGTGCAAGCGGCTGGGGCTTTACCGGCAGAATTACTGCGGGTGCCGTTACAGCATGGAGCGCCCTCACCATTTTTAGGAGCGTGAAGATCGTATGCCTCATGAGAATTACATGGAGAACCGTCTGGTCGGTCTGAGAAAAAAACTGCTGGAAGAAAAACTCGACGCCCTGCTTTTGATCGATTCCGAGTCGAGCGGCTGGGAGAATCTGTTTTATTACAGCGGATTTCACGGTTCGTCCGCCGTCGTCGCGGTGACGCAGGAGCGGGCGATCCTTGCCACGGATTCGCGTTATCTGACCCAAGCCGCGCAGCAGTCGCCTTTCGAGATCCGCGCGGTGAAGACGGGGGAGAGCCAGGTCGCGACGGCCGGACGTCTTCTCGGCGAGCTGAAAATCCGCCGCTGCGGCTACGACGGCGCCATGCTCAGCGCGCAGACTTATCTGGCGCTGAGCGAGTTTTCCGTCGAATGGCGCAACTTTTCCTCAGCCATGGCTGAACAGCGCCGCCGCAAAGACGCTCATGAAATCGAATCGATCATCAAAGCGGCCGACATCGCTTCCGCCGCGTATCTGGAAACGCTGCCGCTGGTCAGGCCCGGCATGAAGGAAAAAGAATTCGCCAAGTTGCTCGAATTGAACATCGCCCGCCACGACGGCGAAGGCGTGTGGCACAAAAACGAGATGATCGTCGCTTCCGGCGTTCGCAGCGCCATGCCGCACGGCGTGGCCAGTGCGAAAAAAATGGAAGCGGGCGACCAGGTCACCGTCGATTACGGCGCGATCTTCGGCGCCTACATGTCCGACCTGACGCGGAACTTTTCTCTGGGCGCGCCCAAAGACGCCGAGTTTCTGGAGATTCACGAAGTTCTCCTGAAAGCCCACCGGGATTCCGCGGCGCTGCTGAAGCCGGGGGCACGCGGCTGCGATGTGCATGAGGTCGCCGCCCAGGTTATCGCCGATGCCGGTTACGGCGCGTATTTCGGTCACGGACTCGGGCACAGCTTCGGCCTGGAGATCCACGAAGCGCCGCGCCTTTCGCCTCTGTACCAGGGAACGCTCCAGTGCGGCGACGTGATCACGATCGAGCCGGGCATTTACATTCCCGATCGCGGTGGCCTGCGCATCGAAGACGATTATCTGATCACGGAAGACGGAGCGCGCCGCCTTTCCGCCAATTTACCGCAGGAGTTCGTTCACCTGCCGCTGTGATTGATAAACTTGAATCATCGTCGTCGCGGTGGCGGCCGGGGGATTTATATGATAGAATTTCGGTAATGTTTCACAGATACGATATGGGGGAGGAAAAAACATGAAAAAGTATGTGTGTTCTGTGTGTGGGTGGGAATACGATCCGGCGGTGGGCGATCCCGATAACGGCATCGCGCCCGGCACGGCCTTCGAAGATCTTCCCGAGGACTTTGTCTGCCCCGTCTGCGGTGTAGGCAAGGATCAGTTCGAAGCGGTCGAATGATTTCAGGTTCGTAAGATAAAAAGAGACTCTCGAGTTCATCTTTCTCGAGAGTCTCTTTATTTGTGCCGTTCCGTTCGCCGAGCGGACGAGGCGCGGCGGAAAAGCGGGGTTCTTTTCGAAGAATGCTTTATTTCGCCGCCCGTTCGGGTATAATTGACGGGAAGCTATTCTGGAATGTACTCGTGGAGGTTTTTTCAGTGTACGGTTTTGCGATGAAAGTTTACGGGTGTCAAATGAATCAGTACGACGCCGACAAGATCAGGACGGCGCTCGTCGCGCGCGGGGCTTACGAAACCGCGGAAGAAAGCGCCGACGCGATCGTCTTTATCGGCTGCAGCATCCGAGACAAGGCCGAGCATAAAGTCTGGAGCGAATTGGGGCATTACGAAGAACGCTGGCGCAAAGAAGGGCATCCCGTCGTCGCCATGACGGGCTGCATCGCTCAAAACGTGGGCGTCGACATGTCCAGACGTTATCCGTGGATCCGCGTCGTTTCCGGCCCCCGGCATATCGGTCTGGTGCCCGACGCTTTGGAAACGGCCTTGTCGGGCAGCGAGAAAGTCGTCCTGCTCGACGACGATCCCCGCGAACTGCACGAACTGCGCTTTGCCCCGCTGGAACGCCAATTTCCCTGGAAAGCTTCGGTAATGATCTCGCACGGATGCGACAATTTCTGCACCTACTGCATCGTCCCTTACGTGCGCGGGCGATTCGCTTCCCGCAGCCCCTGGGAGATCATGGACGAGGTGGAACAGCTTGTCGAAGGAGGGGTCAAAGAGATCTGTCTGCTCGGGCAGAACGTCGACACCTACGGAAAAGATCTCGACCGTTACAGCTTCGCCGATCTGCTGAACGACGTCGCTCATATCGCGGGGCTGGAACGTCTGCGCTTCATGACTTCTTATCCGACGGATTTCACGAAAGACGTGGTCGAAGCGATCGCCGAAAACGCCAACATCTGTCCCGCGATCAACCTGCCGATCCAGGCGGGCAGCGACCGGATCCTGAAAGCGATGAACCGCCGCTACACGGTGGAGGAGTATGCCAAGGTCGTCGACGGCATCCGCCGCGGCCTGCCCGAAGTCGGCCTGACGTCGGACCTTATCGTGGGTTTTCCCGGCGAGACGGAGGACGATTTCGCCTGTTCGATGGCGGCGCTGGAACGGTTCCGCTTCGATCAGGTCCACACGGCGGCCTATTCGCGTCGGCAGGGGACGCCGGCCGCCGCGATGAAGGAGCAGGTCCCCGAAAGCGTAAAGAGTCGGCGCTTGAACGAGGTCAACCGACTGCAGACGGAAATCGCCAAAGAGATCAACGAAAAACTGATCGGGCGGCGCTATCGCGTGCTGGTCGACGGCAAGGCGCTGAAAGGGGATTTGCTGCAGGGGAGAAATCCGGCCGATAAAGTGATCCTTTTCGAAGGCGGCGAAAGCTTGATCGGAACGTTCACCGACGTGGAAGTGACCGCCGCCGACAGCTGGTCGCTGAAGGGGAGAATCCTTTAATAAGGGAGGGGAGCCGCCTGTGGAGAATCGGACGAAAATTTCTTTGTGCGTCGCCGGGGCCATATTCTGCATAGGCTGCGCCGGCGCCGCGGTGCGGATTTTCAGGGGGAGCTGGCAGGACGAAGCGCCGACGGCGGTCGCGGGGCCCGCCCTGTGGCTTCAGTCGCCGTCTTACAAGCTGCCCGCTTCGTCTTCGCCCGAACACTACGCTTATATCACCGGCGCCGTTTCCCGTCCGGGCGTTTATCCCATCTCGGCGGACGCGCGGGTCTTTCAGCTCGTGGAAGCCGCCGGCGGTTTCCGCTTCGACGCGGATCAGTCGCAGGTTAACCTCGCCGCGCCGATACGCGACGGCGCGCATGTCCACGTCAAAGCCGCCGCGCTTACGCCCCGGACTTCCGCCAAGAGCGCATCCTCTCAGGACAGGAAGCGGGACAACAAAACGCAGTACGTCTACGTCAACACGGCAACGGAAGAAGATCTGTGCACGCTTCCCGGCGTCGGCCCGGCCACGGCCCGGAAGATCATAGAGTACCGCCAGACCCACGGGCCTTTCCATTCCGCCGAGGCGCTGCTGGAAATTCCCGGCATCGGCAAAGGCAAACTGAGCCAGATGCAGACGCTGCTTCGGTTTTGACGCCGCATGGATTCTCTGTTGAACAGGATCCCCGCGCTCCTGCTGCTGCAAGGCGGCGCGCTCTCGCTGGCGGCAGTGGAAAGCGGGCTCCCTTTATGGCTGGCGATTCCCCTTTCCGTCTGCGCGCTCAGCGCGGAAATGCTGCTTTCGGAAGAGCGCTGGTATGCGCGCAAGTTTTGTTTCGCGCTGGCGCTCGTGGTGCTTTCAGGCGTTTTCTCCGTGTTCCTGCAGTCGCGGCTCGAAGAGGGGCCGACGTCCGTAAAAGCCGTTTCCGGCCGTTTCCTTGTGGCGGAGCGGCGGCAGTGGGGAGAACGCGAAGTGCTTCGATTGACCGACGCGCGCGGCGCCGGCTGGCTTCTCGCCGTCGGCAAAGGACTGCAGGACGTCGAAGAAGGGGACGAGCTCTCGTTGGAAGCTTCCGTCGTTCCGCTCCGGAACGGTTCTCTGAGAAGTTCCTTTTCCCCGCGTCGGTACTGGCGGGCGCGCGGCGTGCAGGGGGAACTGCGCCGGGCCGCGCGCGTCGAAAAACGGGGCAAAAGCCTTTCGCGCCACAGCTTCCGCCAGTATTTAAGGACGCGGCTCGAAACGTTGCCGTGCAACACGCGCGCTCTGGCGGCCGCCGTCCTTCTCGGCGACCGGGACGCCGACCTCCGCGAGGATTACAGGAGATGGGGGATCAGCCACATCTTGGCCGTCTCGGGGTGGCACGTCGGGCTGGCGCTGACGCTCGGCTGCCTGATCTTCGGCGGCGGACGGCGCGGCCTTCTCTGGTGCTCGCTGCTCCTGTGGGGATACTGTCTCACCAGCGGGGCGTCGATGAGCGCCGTACGCGCCTCTTTGATGGTCCAGATCGGCATGTTCGGGCTTTACTGGGGGCATCCCGGACGCGCCCTGAACGCGATCGGCGTCGCCGGGATCGCGATGCTTCTGTGGAATCCGTGGTGTTTTTTCGATCTTGGCTGGCAGTTGTCGGTGATCGCCGCGATCGCCGTGACGGCTTTGGAAAAATGCAAGTCGGCGCTGCTCGTCGTCTTTTCTCCCCTTGTCATGTGGATCTTGACGTCGCCGCTGATCGCGCCGCTGGCCGGAGGCGTTTATCTGTCCTCCCTGCCGATCAACGCCATGGCTTCCGCGTTGTTTGCCGTGATCCTTTTTGCCGTGCTTGCCGCGGCGCTTCCTTGGATCTTGGGGATCCGGCTTTTCTGGCTGGCTTGGCCGGCGGAAAAGCTGATGCAGATCTGGGCGCTGGCGGCCGATCAATGGGTGGAATGGCTGCCGCAGGCGCTCCCGGTCCATTTCTTCCCCGCCTGGCTGTGCGCCGGCGTTTTGTTCTTTCTCGTCGCCCTGGCGGAAAAAGTTTCCCTCGGGCGGGCCGTCCTGCTGGGAGGCTGCGGCGCGTTCATCGCCGTCATCTTTTAGAGAGAGTGTCTGAGAGGATTTTATGGAAACGAAACTCGTGATCGGCGGGGTGGAAGTCGAGAACCCCGTGTTTTTTGCGCCTTTGGCCGGCGTCAGCATCGCGGCGGTGCGGCGGCTTTTCCGCCGGCTGGGGGCCGCTTTGACCCATACGGAGATGATCAGCAGCGCGGGGCTTCTTTACGCCGGGACGAAGACCTGGCGGATGACGGAATGTACCGACGGGGAAAGACCGCTCGTCCTGCAGCTTTTCACGGGCGACGCGGACAGTCTGTGCCGCTCGGCGGAGCGGTGTCTGCAAAGCCGTTCGTACGCCGCCTTCAGCATCAACATGGCCTGTCCGATGCCGAAGGTCCACAAAAAAGGCGCCGGCAGCCGCCTGCTGCAGGATCCCGACGTCGCTTTCGCGATGGTGCGCGAGCTGAAAAAATTCGGCCTGCCCGTCTGGCCCAAGATCCGCAAGATCGTTCCGGACGGCCGCGAATATCGCCTGGATACGCTGCAGTTCGCCGAGGGATTGCTCGCGGCCGGGGCCGACAACGTGACGATCCATGGACGCACGCCCCAGCAGCGGTACGAGGGGAAAGCCGATAAAAGCGAAGTCGTCCGCGCGGCGCGGCGCTTCGAAGGCAGAATCACCGCTTCGGGGGACGTTTACGCTCCCCGCGACGTCGCGTTCTATCTCGACAACGGCTGCGCGGCAGTGCTCTGCGCCCGCGGCGCGATCGCCGATCCGTTCATGGTCGTGCAATCTTTGCGGGTTTTGGGTTATAATACTCGAATGTCAGATGGCGAGCCCTCGCTGGAAGAACGCGCGGAAATCCTTATCGGCTTTGCGGACGATCTCTATCGGCTCCATGGCGAACGCGTGGCTCTTGTGCTCTTGAGGCGTTTCCTTGCCGGATTTTTCAGGGGCAAGGCGGGGACCGCGGAATTCAAACGCACGCTGGCCAGCGCGAAAGACTGGGATTCTGCGTACAGGATCCTGTGCGACTGGCGCTCATATTTTGAAAGGGGATTCATGTAAAATGGCGGAAATTGCAGCCGGCACTCAGGAAACGGAAATTCTCAGACAGCGCATCGACAAACTGAGACGACTTCGCGAAGAGGAAGGCTATAATCCTTTCGAAAACGAAAAGTGGAACGTCGATCACACCGTTGCGCAGGTGCGGAAAGATTTCGATTATCTCAAGGCGGAAGAAGCCGTCCCCGAGACGAAATTTTCCATGGCCGGACGCCTGATGACGCTACGCCGCCAGGGCAAAGCGGCGTTTGTCAACATGCAGGACGAGACGGGAACGATCCAGCTCTATTTCCGTTACGACACTCTGGGCGAGAAAGACTACACCTTCTTCAAGAAGTGGCTCGACTCCGGCGATATCGTCGGCATCGTCGGCCATCCGTTCCGCACGCAGCGCGGCGAGCTGACGGTCGCCGTCGAGCGGTTCCGCCTGCTGACCAAGGCGCTCCGCCCCCTGCCCGAGAAGTGGCACGGCCTGACGGACCTTGAGATCCGCTACCGCAAGCGCTATCTCGATCTGATCGTCAATCCCGAAGCGCGCGAAGTCTTCAGGAAAAGGGCCAAGATCATCTCCACCTTCCGCGCCGTGCTCGAGAAACACGGCACGCTGGAAGTCGAGACGCCGGTGCTTTCCTATCTCGCCGGCGGCGCCAACGCGCGTCCTTTCATCACCTATCACAACGCGCTGGGCGCCAACATGTACCTGCGTATCGCCACGGAGCTCTATCTGAAGCGGCTCGTCGTCGGCATGATGGGGCGCGTGTACGAGATCAGCAAGGATTTCCGCAACGAGGGCATGGACCTGACGCACAATCCCGAATTCACGATGATGGAAGTTTACTGGCCCTATGCGGATTACGTCGACATGATGGATCTGACCGAAGAACTGATCCGCGAGTCCTGCATCGCCGCCAACGGCGCGCCGTTCATCGAGCACAACGGCGTGACGCTGGATTTTGCCAAGCCGTTCCGCCGCGCCACGATGGTGGAGCTGGTGAAAGAGACCTGCGGCGTCGATTTCGCCGCCATCACCGACGAAGAAGCGCGCGACGCCGCCCGCAAGAACAAGATCGAGATCACGGGGCACGAGTCGCGCTTCAAGATCCTCACCATGTTCATGGAGGAGTTCGTCGAAGAGAAACTCGTGCAGCCGACGTTCGTGATGGGACATCCCGTCGAGATCTCGCCGCTGTCGAAGAAGGACCCCGAGCACCCCGACTACACCCACCGCTTCGAGCTTTTCTGCTGCGGCAAGGAACTCAGCAACGGCTACAGCGAGCTGAACGACCCCATCGACCAGAAAAAACGCTTTCTCGATCAGGCGCAGAAAAAGACCGAAGGCGAGGACGAAACGCATCCTTTCGACGAGGACTTTGTCGAAGCCCTGGAGCAGGGGCTGCCGCCGACCGGCGGGCTGGGGATCGGCATGGACCGCGTCGTCATGTTCCTCACCAACTGCCGCTCGATCCGCGACGTCATCTTCTTCCCGACGATGAAACCCATCGAGAACCGAGAACCGTCCGCCAAGCCGGAAGATTAAAGAGGCGATCATCCGACAGATATACAAGGGAGCGGGCGGCGTATGCTGCCGGTTCTCTTGTATATCTGTAGCGCACACGCAAAAAGGCAAGGATCCGAGCGGGAAAAAGAACGCAGGAGCGGAAACAGGGGGGGGAGAAACATCGTGTTGGCTGCGAAAATAAAAGAAGCAGAACGCGCCGGCATGTCGTCGGAGGAGTTTGAAAAAACGACGTTGAGGAATCGCATTATCGTGCGTACCAGTATCATCGGAATTCTCGCGAATGTCATGTTGGCCGCATTCAAGGCGGTGATCGGTGTGATGACTGGCTCGATTGCCATCACGATGGATGCCGTCAATAATATCAGCGACGCAGCCTCTTCGCTGATTACGATCATCGGCACAAAATTGGCGACAAAGCCGGCAGACCGGAAGCATCCGTTTGGATACGGCCGGATCGAATATCTGAGCGCAATGATCATTTCTATTATCGTCTTCTATGCCGGCATTACCTCTTTTGCGGAATCGGTCAAGAAAATCGTACACCCGGAAACACCAGAATATTCTATGACATCTTTGTTGATTGTCGCGATAGGCGTTCTCGTCAAAATCGTGCTTGGACATTTTGTCAAGAAAACCGGCCAGAAGGTAAACTCAGATTCGCTTGTCAATTCCGGCGAGGATGCCAAGCTGGATTCCGTTATTTCCGCTTCGACGCTAGCGGCAGCAGTCGTTTTTATGATCTTTCACGTGTCGTTGGAATCTTGGCTTGGAGCAATCATTTCTATTGTCATTATCAAGTCTGGTCTGGAAATGTTGAGGAACACAGTGTCCGAAATTCTTGGCGAGCGAGGGGATGCCGAACTTGCAAAAGGAGTCAAAGAGACGGTCTCGTCTTTTCCGGAAGTTCGTGGAGCTTATGATCTGGTCCTGAATAATTACGGACCAAATGCATATAGCGGCTCTCTCCATATCGAAGTCCCAGATACGATGACTGCTGATAAGCTGGACGTTTTGACGCGGCAAATCACAGCGGAAGTCTCCATGAAAAATCATGTATACCTTACGGCAATCGGCGTCTATTCCTACAACACAAAAGATCTGGAAGCTGCCACAATGCGGGACAGGATTAGAAAGAAAGTCATGGAGCATGAAAATGTTATGCAGATGCATGCATTTTACGCAGACAGAGAACGGAAGGTGATCCGTTTCGATATGATTGTAAGTTTTGACGCAAAAGACAGAACGGCGCTTTATCATGAGGTTACCGAGGAGATTCAAGAAATGTATCCGGAATATACAGTCATTACCGCTCTCGACACAGATTTTTCGGAGAGTTAAATTGAAGGGGCATCTCTTTGTTCATTATGATGCAGAGATCAGCAACGGAGAAACGAGATTCCTATTAGAATTTGTGCCGATGATCGTGATCAGCAAGGAATCGGCGCATAAAATCCCAGGGACAACGCAAACCGTCGGAGCACGCAGCTCCGGCGGTTTCTTTTATATCCATCTGCCGGCGAATGGCGCCGAAGTCCGCGTGATTTATCGTCTTCCGCATTCGAACGGCGGGAATCTCTTGCTGGAAAAGCATTTTGGGGTTAGAATTTATCAATGTTCTGCATACATAATGAGCATCTGTCCCGCTTCGCTCCATAAAATCGGGAAGATCGCTCGGGCAGCGGCTTTTTCCCCGCCGCTGGCAATGTGACAGGGGTGGTGTTCTGCGTGGAACAGGAAAAACTGGACCGCTATCATTGGCTCGTCGACGAGCTGAATCGTCACGGGCACCTCTATTACGTTCTGGACGCCCCGGAAATCGAGGACGACGAATACGACGCGCTGATGCGCGAGATGCTTCAGTTCGAAAAGGAACATCCTGACCTGATCCGCGACGATTCTCCGTCGAAGCGCATCGGCGGTACGGTGCTGGAGGCGTTTGAAAAAGTTGCGCACGCCAAACCGATGCTCAGCCTCGAAGACGTTTTCTCGAAGGGAGAACTTCACGACTGGCTGCAGCGGGCGGCGGACAGCCTGGAGCAACCGTGGATCCCCTGGTGCTGCGAATTGAAGATCGACGGCTTGGCGGTGTCTTTGATTTTCGAGGACGGCAAATTCGTTCAGGCTTCGACCCGCGGCGACGGTATCGTCGGCGAGGACGTCACGGAAAATCTGAAAACGGTCAAAGACCTGCCGCTTCGCCTCCTCGGCGATGTCCCGGGGCATCTGGAGCTGCGCGGCGAAGTGTACATGAGCAAAGAGGGATTCGCTCGACTGAACGCCGCAAGGGAAGAAGCGGGGCTGCCGCTTTTCGCCAATCCCCGCAACGCGGCGGCGGGCAGTTTGCGACAGCTTGACACGGCGGTCGCCGCCAGACGGAATCTGCGCCTTTTCACCTACTATGTGCAGGATGCGGAATCCTACGGCCTGCACAGCCAATCGGAAGTCCTCGGATGGCTGAAAGCCCGCGGGCTTCCCGTGCAGAGAGCCTGGCGCCGGGCCGGGACGGAAGCCGAGGTTCTCGATTTCCTGGAGCGATGGAGCGGTGAACGTTTCAGTCTGCCCTACGCGACGGACGGCGCCGTGTTCAAGGCCGATCCGACGGAATACTGGAAGATCCTGGGAAACAACGTCAAAACGCCCCGCTGGGCCGTGGCCTACAAATATCCGCCGGAAGAGCGAAAAACGAAACTCGAGAGCATAGAGATTTCCCTCGGCCGCACGGGCGTGCTCACGCCGGTGGCGAATCTGACCCCTGTCTTGATCTCGGGAACGGTGGTGAAACGCGCCAGCCTCCACAACGACGAGGAGATCCAGCGCAAGGACATCCGCGTCGGCGACCAGGTCTGGGTCCGCAAAGCCGGCGAGATCATCCCCGAGATCGTCCGCGTCGACACCGCCAGCCGCACGGGCACAGAGGAATCTTTCACGATGCCCGCAACGTGTCCCGTGTGCGGAGCGGCCGTGGCCAAGCTTCCCGGCGAAGTGGCGCTTCGCTGTCCCAACAGATCCTGTCCGGCGCAGCTGACCCAAGGGCTGATCCATTTCGCCTCCCGCCAGGGCATGGACATTCGGGGCATCGGCGACCGTCTGGCGGAACAACTCGTCCAGAGCGGGCTGGTCAAGAGTTTCGGCGATCTGTACGCCTTGCGCGTCGAGCCGCTTATCCGTCTGGACCGCATGGGAGAAAAGTCCGCGGGGAAACTGATCCAGGCCATCGCAAAATCCAAAGAGCGGCCGCTGAAATTTTTGATCACGGCGCTGGGGATCCGGGAAGTCGGCGCGGGAGTCGCGGCGGAGCTGGCGAAACGCTTTTCGTCGCTCGATGAGATCGCCGCCGCCGACGAAGAACGGCTCGCCGCCGTCGAGGGCGTGGGACCGGTGATCGCCGGGTCGATCAAAGCTTTTTTCGGCGAAGAGCATAACCGGCGGCTCATCGACGAACTGCGCGAAGCCGGCGTATCCATGCGGAGCGAAACGGCGCCGGAAGCCCCGATAGGGCCGCTGGCCGGCAAGACGTTCGTCTTTACCGGGGAGCTTTCGCGTATGTCCAGGGCGCAGGCGCAGGAACTCGTGGCGCAGCGCGGGGGAAAAAACGTCGCTTCCGTGAGCAAAAAGACGTCCTATGTCGTCGTCGGCGAGGCGCCGGGCAGCAAGGCCGAAAAAGCGCTCAGCCTGAACGTGCCGACGCTGAACGAAGAGGAATTTTTCGCCATGATCGATAAATTACCGCAGCACATGTATGGAGGAACGAACGATGCCTAGATTGTCCAAGGAAGAAGTCCTGAAGAT
The DNA here is from genome assembly GCF_003612005.1 of Pyramidobacter sp. CG50-2. NCBI lineage: Bacteria > Thermotogati > Synergistota > Synergistia > Synergistales > Dethiosulfovibrionaceae > Pyramidobacter > Pyramidobacter sp. CG50-2. The sequence continues at coordinate 19,971 of NZ_RAWT01000019.1, read as the reverse complement.
CGGCAAGCTTGCCCGTCTGGAGATCGCCCCTGAAGAGCTCGATTCTTTGTCGGAGCACTTCAACGGCATTCTCGATTATTTTTCCAAACTCGAGGAGCTCGATCTCAGCGCCGTCGATCCGTTCACGATGGAAGATACCCGGCCGGTCCGCCTCCGCGACGACGAAGTGGAGGAGAACGACCGGAGGGAAGCGATCCTGAACCAGTCGCCCTCGCGCGAAGGCGACTTCATCAGAGTCCCCCGCATCGGAGGCGACAAGTGATGGAGCTGTACAGACTGAGCGCCGCGGAAATCGTCGCGGGACTGAAGGCGCGCCGTTTCAAGTGCGCCGACGTCGTGCGGTCGTGCCTTGAGCGCATGCGGGAAATGGAACCCCACCTTCACGCCATGCTTCATATCGCGGCGGATTCCGCGCTTAAAACCGCCGCCGCCGTCGACGCCGCCGTCGCGGAAGGCCGCGATCCGGGGCGCCTGATGGGCGTGCCTGTCATCCTCAAAGACAACATCTGCACCGGCGACATGCCGACCACCTGCGCCAGCAAAATCCTCGCCGGCTGGGTGCCTCCCTACGACGCGACCGTCGTGAAGATGTTGAAGGCCGAAGGCGCCGTCATTCTCGGCAAAGCGAACTGCGACGAGTTCGCCATGGGAGGCTCCACGGAAAACTCCGCTTTCGGCCCGACGATGAACCCCTGGGACGTCGGCCGCGTGCCGGGCGGCAGTTCCGGCGGCAGCGCCGCCGCCGTCGCCGCCGGTTATGCGCCGATCTCCCTGGGCAGCGACACCGGCGGTTCGATCCGCCAGCCCGCTTCGTTCTGCGGGCTCTACGGCATGAAACCGACCTACGGGCAGGTGAGCCGTTACGGGCTGGTCGCCTTCGCCTCGTCGCTCGACCAGATCGGCCCCTTTGCGCGCACCGCCGAAGACCTCAAACTGATCCTCTCGGCGATCTGCGCGTTCGATCCTCACGACTCGACCAGCGAAGATCGTCCCGCGCCCCGTTTCGATCTCAGCGACGCGCCGTTGTGCGGGAAGAAGATCGGCGTGCTGACGAAGCTCGTCGACGGCAAGCTGACGGCCGACCTGCAGGCGGCGATGGACGGACAAATCGAAGAATGCCGCCGCCTGGGGGCGGAGATCGTCGAAGTCGCTCTGCCGAAAGCGCTTGAGTACGGACTGGCCTGCTATTATATCCTCGCGCCCGCGGAGGCAAGCTCCAATCTCGCCCGTTACGACGGCGTGCGCTACGGAGCTGCTTACGGGGATGCCAAGTCGCTGCTCGAGCTTTACGTCAAGACGCGTGGGGAAAACTTCGGCCCGGAAGTGAAGCGTCGTATCCTGACCGGCACCTACGTGCTCAGCTCGGGATTTTACGACGCCTATTATCTGACGGCGCAAAAGGTCCGCAAAGTCATCAAGCAGGAATTCGCCGCAGCCTTCGAACAGGTGGACGCCATCCTGCTGCCGACTTCGCCGAAGCCCGCCTTCAAACTGGGGGAGATGAGTGCGCCGCTGACGATGTATATGGCGGACGTTTTCACGATCCCCGTCAATCTGGCCGGTCTGCCCGGCATTTCCTTCAACGCCGGCTTTTCGTCCGCAGGACTGCCGCTGGGGATGCAGTTGATCGGCCCGCGCTGGTCCGATGCGGCGATTCTCGACATGGCCGCCGCTCTTGGCAAAAAGGCGGAAGGCCGCATCGCCGAGGGAGGTGTCCGTTAATGGCTCTTGAATTCACGACCGTCATCGGGCTGGAAATCCACATCCAGCTCAACACGAAAACGAAGATCTTCTGCAGTTGCTCGACCGACTACATCGGCGCGACGCCGAACTCCCATGTCTGTCCGATCTGCACCGGACAGCCGGGCGCTCTGCCGGTCCTGAACGGGAAAGTCGTCGAGTTCGGCGTGCGCGGCGGTCTGGCGCTGCACTGCAAGATCAACAAACTGACGCGCTTCGACCGCAAGAACTATTTCTACGCCGACCTTCCCAAGGCGTATCAGATCACCGAATACTACGTGCCGCTCGCCGAGAACGGCTATCTGACCATCACCGGCGACGACGGGCAGCCCCGCCGCATCGGCATCACGCGGCTCCATCTCGAAGAAGACGCCGGCAAACTCGTTCACGTCGCATCCGACGGACGGATCGTCGGCTCCAGCCAGTCTTTCGTCGATTACAACCGCGGCGGCGTGCCGCTCGCCGAAGTGGTGTCCGAGCCCGACATCGCTTCGCCGCGCGAGGCCCGCGAGTACGTGTCGGCCATGCGCCAGCTGGTGCGCTATCTGGGCATTTCCGACGGCGACATGGAAAAGGGATCTATGCGCGTCGACGCGAACATTTCGCAGAAAGTTTCCGACGGCCGCTGGGGCAACCGCGTCGAAGTCAAAAACATGAACTCGCTCAAGGCGCTGGAACGCGCGCTCGAGTACGAGACGCTGCGCCAGCGCGACCTGCTCGCCCGCGGCGAACGGATCGCTCAGGAGACGCGCAACTGGGACGACGCCGACGGCATCACGACGCCGTCGCGCAGCAAAGAAGAGTCCAACGACTACCGTTATTTCCCCGAGCCCGATCTGCCGCCGCTGATGCTCGACGACGAGTACATCGAAGGCATCAAAGCCGCCATGCCGGAGCTCCCCGACGCCAAGCGCGAACGGTTCCTCGCGCAGTACAAGCTGCCTGTGGAAGACGTGCTGGTGCTGACGGAGACGCCCGAAGTCGCCGCGTATTACGAGAACGTCGTGAAAGCCGGCGGCGAGCCGGTCAGATCTTCGAACTGGGTGCGGACCGACCTGATGAGAGCGCTGAAAGAGCGGGGCCGGGAGATCGCCGACGCCCCGGTGAGCGCCGAAACTTTGGCCGGGCTGATCAAGCTCGTCGACGGCAAAAAAATCTCCACGACGGCCGCGAAAGACGTTTTCGAGAAACTCGCCGGCAGCGAGATGACGCTCGAACAGGCCATTCAGGCCTGCGGCATCCAGACCGGTGCGGTGGGTGGCGACAGACTGCGGGAAATCATCGCCGCGGTCGCCGGCGCCAACGCCGACGTCGTCGAGGTGATCCGTTCCGGCCAGGACAAGAAAGACAAGAAGCTCAAGTTCCTCATGGGGCTGGTCATGAAGGAGAGCCGCGGACAGGCGAAACCGGACGAAGTTTTGAAAGCTTTGAACGAGTTTCTTGCGAAGGAGTAGTGTTATGTTTGAATAAATCTGTTAAAATACGGGAGTATAGAAAAACTTAAACAAGGAACTGTGTCATCGCCGAAATCATCGAGGAGGTTGGCAAGAGATATGGGAATGAAAACGGAAGACATCAGAAGTATCGCGATTGTTGCTCACGGAAGCGCAGGCAAAACTTCGCTTGCGGAAGCGTTGCTCTTTGACGCCGGCGTCACGACCCGCCGGGGCAGCGTGGAAAACGGGAACACCGTTTCCGACTACACTGCCGAAGAACAAAAACGCCAGATCTCTATCAGCACCTCCCTCCTGAATTACGATTACAAGGGCAAAAAAGTCTTTGTCCTTGACGTTCCCGGCTATGCCGACTTCATTGGCGACCTGCGCAGCTCGCTGCGCGTCGCCGGTTCCGCCGTGATGCTCGTGAGCGCGGTCGACGGCGTTGAAGTGCAGACGGAAAAAGCCTGGGAGTTCGCACGGGAGTTCGAGACGTCTACCATTTTCTTCGTCAACAAGATGGACCGCGAAAACGCCGATTACAACGGGGTTTACGAACAGATCCGCGCCAATCTGAGCAAGGGCGCCTACCGTTTCATGCTCCCGATCGGCAGCGAAGCCTCCTTTAAGGGCGTCGTCGATGTCCTCAAGGACATCGCTTACGTTTACAACGACGATTCGGGGAAATTCGAAGAGCAGGGGATCCCCGAAGAGATGATCAGCGACGCGCACCGCGCCCGAGGCTATCTCGTCGAAGCCATCGTCGAAGAAGACGAAGAGATGATGATGCGTTATCTCGACGGCGAAGACATCCCCATCGACGAACTGCTTCCCGTTTTGCAGCGCTGCATTTACAAGTGCAAGATCTTCCCGGTCATGCCCGGTTCCGCGCTGAAAAACATCGGCGTCCGCCAGCTCATGGACCTGATCGTCGATTATCTTCCCAGCCCGCTGGAGATGCGCGAACGCCCCGCGGTCAAGGGAGGGGAGAAAGAGATCACGATCAAGCCGGACGACGACGCCACGTTCAGCGGCCTGTGCTTCAAGGTGCTGGTCGATCCCTACGTGGGCAAACTTTCCTATGTCCGCGTCAATTCCGGCAAACTGACCACCGACGAACCGATCTTCAACGTCAGCACCGGGCAGGAGGAGCGCGTCAGCACCTTCAAGATCATGCAGGGCAAGGAGAGCGTCGACGTCAAGGAAGTCACGACCGGCATGATCGTCGCCATTCCCAAGCTGCAGAGCACGCGGGCCGGCGATACGATGGGCAAGGCCGGCAGCACCGTGCTCTATCCGGCCATCAAGTTCCCGCGCCCGGTGTATTCGGTCGCCGTCGATCCCGAGAGCCGCGCCGACGAGGACAAGCTGGGGACGGCGGTCCGCCGTATCACCGAAGAAGATCCCACGGTCAGCTTCGAGAAAAACGCGGAAACGAACGACAACATCCTTTCCGGCATGGGCAATCTCCATCTCGACATCGTTCTCGCCAAGCTGAAAGACCGCTTCGGCGTCAACCTGAAGACCCGCGTGCCGCAGGTCGCGTATCGCGAAACGATCCGCAAGTCGGCCAAGGCGCAGGGCAAGCACAAAAAGCAGACCGGCGGCCACGGCCAGTACGGCGACGTTTATATCGAGTTCAGCCCCCTCGAGCGGGGAGAGGGCTTCGTCTTCGAAGACAAGATCACCGGCGGCACGGTGCCGAGGCAGTACATCCCCGCCGTCGAAAAAGGGCTGCGCGAGTGTCTGAACAAGGGCGTGCTGGCGGCGTTCCCGACGGTGGACTTCAAAGCGTCGCTGTATTTCGGTTCGTATCACGACGTCGATTCCTCGGAAATGGCCTTCAAGACGGCGGCGCACCTGGCCTTCAAGAAGGGGATGGCCGAAGCTTCGCCGATCCTGCTCGAGCCGATCATGGACGTGAAAGTCATCGTCCCCGATCAGTATCTCGGCGAGATCATGGGGGATTTCAACACCCGCCGCGGCCGCATCATGGGCGTCGACACGCTGGGGCATCTCCAGGTCGTCAACGCGCAGGTGCCTCAGGCGGAGATGTTCCAGTACGCCATCAACTTGCGTTCGATGACTTCCGGACGCGGAACTTACGAAATGGCCTTTTCGCACTATGATCCCGTCCCCGAAGAGATCACGAAAAAGATCGTCTCCGAACGCCAGGGGTTGCTGACCGAGGAAGAAGAGTAGTTTTTGATGCGACGGAAGCCTGCTTTTCGAGTGAATGCCATGCCGGGAAGCAGGCTTTTTGACAACCAACGGTGCAGAAAAGCGAGGTCAGGCATGAAAAGAATTTTCCTGTTCGGCAATTGGAAAATGAACCAGAGCCTTCACGCCATAAATGATTTTGCCGCCGAGAGCGCCGCCTTCTTTTCGGAGCGGCCGGGCTTGAACGCCGAAACGGAGATTTGCGTTTTTCCTCCTTTCGTCCTCATTCCGGAAGCGGTGAAAAACTTCACGAACCTCGGCATCAACGTGGGGGCGCAAAACGCCAGCGACCACGGCGAAGGCGCTTATACCGGCGAGGTCGCGCCGTCGATGCTGAAGGAAGTCGGCTGTCGGTACGTGATCGTCGGGCACAGCGAGCGCCGTCATATCTATGGCGAATCTTCGGAGCTGGTCAACAAAAAAGCGCTGAATTGCTTGGCGTCCGCTTTGATCCCGGTGCTGTGCGTCGGCGAAACGCTCGAACAGCGCGACGCCGGGCGAACGGCCGCCGTCATTTCCGATCAGCTTCAAAAAGGCGTGAAAGACTTTCCCGCCGGCGCGGCGTATATCGTCGCTTACGAACCGGTCTGGGCCATCGGCACCGGCCGCGCGGCCAGCGCCGAAGACGCGGAAAAAGTCTGCCGCCTCATCAAAGATTCGGTTCGCGTTCCGGTCCTGTACGGCGGCTCGGTCAAACCGTCGAACGCGGCGGAACTCTTCAGCCGGCCGTCGATCGACGGCGGCCTGATCGGCGGCGCTTCATTGAAAGCGCGCGATTTTTTCGCGATCCTGAAAAATTTCCGCGCCGCTGAGCTCTGATTTGTATCCAGCCAAAATCGGCAAGAATTCCCCTGCGCGTAACATAAGATACATTATAGGACACCATGAAAAACGATCGGGACAAAATCTCAAGGAGGCATATAAACATGTTGGAAGAAAAAACGAAGATCGCTGAATACGTCAAAGGTCTGGGGGTAAAGAAGATCGTTCTGATCGTTCTCGGCGTCGTTTTGCTCCTGAATATTTTGGCTACGGTGACGAACAGCCGTTTCGACTCTTTGAAGGCCGAGCTGGATCAGATCAAGACGTCCGCCGTCGGACAGATGCCGAGCGACGAGATCGCCCAGATCAGAAAAGATCTGGCTTCGATGCAGAAATCCGTCGACGAGCTTACGGCTTTCACCCAGAATCTTGCCCGCGCCGAATACGACGCCTTCAAAGTGCAGCTTGAGCAGATGAACAAGCATCTTGACGAGATGGGCAAGATGATCGGCAAATAAGGTATTCGATTCGATGGCGAATCTTCGGAAAAGAGACGTTTCTCTTCTGGGGATTCGCTTTTATACGCAGGTGAAAGGATTCTTCGAACATGAAGCCACGTGTGACAGTCATCGAACCGGAAGGACCGGAAGCATGGTTCGCCGCTTTGACCGAGATCGCCGCGGTCGAATTTGTCAATCCCAAAGGTCCCGTGCGCCCCGAGGAGATCGACGAGATCCTTGCTCGTTCCGCGGCGGTCGTGATTACCTCTGCGACGGCGGTATCCAACGATCAGCTGCTGGCGGCGACCGGACTCAAGCTCATCGCCAAGTGCGGCGGGCCGCCTTCCAATATCGACGTCGGATATGCCGCCCGCTGCGGCGTCGCCGTCTCATGCGTCCCCGGCGCCAACACGGCGACGATCGCCGAATATACCGTCATGCTGATCATCGCCGCGCTGCGGCGCTTCGACCTGCAGCTGCCGGTCATCCGCCGGGGCGACTGGCGAAGCTCCGATTCTCTGCTGGGGCATGATCTGCGCGATGCCACGGTCGGGATCGTCGGGCTTGGGGCGATCGGCCGCGAAGTCCTCGACCGGCTCGTCCCCTTCGGCTGCCGTCTGCTCGTCTACTCCCCTCATGCCCGGGACGACCGACCGGACGACGGCCGGTTCTCTTTCGCCGAGACTTTGGAAGAGATGCTGCCTCAGTGCGACGCCGTGACCCTTCACTGCCGGGTGAACGAAGCCACGCGGGGATTTTTCGACGAGCGACTCTTCGAAATGATGAAGCCCGGCTCCGTCTTCGTCAACACGGCCCGCGGCGCGCTCGTCGACGAAGCGGCGCTCGCCCGGGCGCTCGAAAACGGCCCCTTGTCCGCGGCGGCCGTTGACGTCTTCCAGATCGAACCGCCGCAGTCTCAAAATCCGCTTCTTCGCTGCGGCAGCGCTCTGCTCACGCCCCATTCCGCCGGCTGGACTGCCGAAGCTCTGCGGCGCGAGTGCCGCGGCGCCGTCGATTCCGTCCTGGCGTTCTTCGCCAACAGGACGATACCCGGCCTGCTGAACGAAGACTATATTCGGCATCTCCGCTAAAAAATCGACACGCCAGTCTTTATGAAGTCTGGCGTGTCGATTTTTAATATTGTCTTATAATAGTTTTATAGTCATCCCGCCGGGATCAGCGGACAGGATTCTGACGAAGCGGCGTGAAACGCGCGGCGATCTGCCGTTCCAACGATTCTTTGTCCAAGATCCACTGCGGCGCGACGAGCTGCGCCGGTCTCGCGCCCGCCGTCAGCCTTTGCAGGACGATCCCGTAGGGCAGTTCCCAAAGAGCTTCGACGAGGCGTTCGACGTATCCTTCCCGGCTCAGCGGCTCGAATCGCCCCGCCGCGTACAGCGTTTCAAGTGGCGTCCCGCGCAGCACATGCAGCGGATGGAATTTGAGCGCCTGCACTCCCCTTTCCGCAAGCCACAGGGCCGACCGTGTCAGCTGATCTTCCCGCTCTCCCGGGATGCCCGCGATCAGGTGCGCGCAAGTTTGCACGCGCGTTTTGTTCAGCCGGGCAAGAGCCCGCTCCACGACGTCCAGCCCATGCCCGCGGCGCAGCCACTGCAATCCCCGCGGATCCACAGTCTGCACGCCGAGCTCCAGCCAGATCTGGCAGTTTTCCGTCAGCTCCTGCAGATAATTCAGGACCGGCTCGGGGAGCAGGTCGGGGCGCGTGCTCACGGAAATGGCGCGCACGTTCGCTCCCAAAGCAGCCGCGGCGTCGCGCGCTTCATCGAGCGCCGACGCGAACCGTTCCAGCGGCAGATTGGTCGCCGAATAGCTCTGAAAGTACAGGATGATGGAACGGGTGCCGTAATGTTTCCAGGCTCCGGCGATCCCCTTCCTGACCTGTTCCCGCAGGGATATGCCTTGAATGAACGCGCCGCTGCCGCCTCCCCTTTCGTCGCAGAAAATGCAGCCACCGCCGCGCAGTCCCTGGCGATGCGGACAGCCGGCGCCGATATCCAGGGAAACTTTCTGGACCCGTTCGCCGAATTGCCGCCGCAGGACGGCCGACCATCGTAACAGGTGCTTCATGAATCTCGCGCTCCTCTGTGATTGGGCGGTTTCGGACCGCTCCGCCGCGATCGCATGGATTTATTTTTTTTGAATTTCTCCGAAGTTAACGCTTCGATTGTCATAATCTACATTGCGCGCGTTCAAAATAGAGATATAATTCAAAATCGGAGTTATTATAACTCAAGCACGGTGAAATTTGCGCGTCTTCTCTCAGGGCGCCGTTCGATGGCGGGAAAGGACGGATAAGATGAAAATTGTCGAAAGTTCGATGCGCAGGCCTGTCGGTGTGATTATCGGCACTCTGGCGCTGATCGTCTTTGGACTGTACGGCCTGTATCAGATCGGCATCGAGCGGATGCCGAACGTCGATATCCCCGTCGTCATGGTTCGCACGACGCTCGAGGGCGCCAGTCCCGCCATCGTCGACAACGACGTGACCGACGTCCTGGAAGCGCGCATCAACACCATCGAGGGCATCAAAAACATCTCGTCGAGCAGTTACGAGGGACGCTCCTTCATCATCGTCGAGTTCGTCCTCGAGCGCGATATCGACAACGCCGCCGCCGACGTCCGCGGCAAGGCCAGCATGGTGCAGAGCAGTCTTCCCGACGACGCCAAAAGCCCGCAGATCGACAAGTTCAACATGGACGACCGTCCCGTCATGTTCATTGCCGTCGAAAGCGCCGGTCAAACCAGCAGACGCGACCTTTCCCGGTTCGTCGACAAAGTCGCCCTCGAACGTCTGCAGACGGTCCAGGGCGTCGGCGGCGCCGAAAGCGGCGGCTTTCAGGAACGCCAGATCCGCGTCTGGGTCGATCCGGACAAACTGGAGTCGCGCAATCTGACGGCCCTTGAAGTGAAGAACGCCATTCAAAACAAGCACGTAGAGCTTCCCGCCGGACGGGTCGAGACCGGCGCGCAGGAGTACGGGATCCGCCTCAACGGAGAATATGCCAGCGTCGAAGAGCTGGCCAACCTGCCGATCAAAAACGTCAACGGCGCCGTGATCCGCCTCCGCGACATCGCCCGCATCGAAGACGGCTTTGAAGACGTCAGGAACGTCGCCCTCTACAACGGCAAGGATTCCATCCTGATTTTCATCCGCAAGCAGCGAGGCGCCAACGAGGTCGATCTTGCCGCAGGCGTGAAAAAACGCCTCGAAGAGCTGAACGGCATCGCGCCTCCCGGCGTGACGCTGAAAGTCGTTCAGGACAACTCCGTCTACATTCTCAACTCCATGCACGGCGTGCGCGACGACATCATTATGGGGATCCTGCTGACCTCTCTGATCATGTTCCTGTTCCTGCGCACTTTCAGGGCGACCATCGTCACGGTCATCACGATCCCCGTCTGCCTTCTGGGAAGTATCATCGTCCTCTGGGGCATGGGATTCACCCTGAACAACATGAGCGCCATGGGACTGTCGCTGGCCGTCGGCATGGTCGTCGACGCGACCACCGTCGTGATCGAGAACGTGCAGCGCCACCGCGAGATGGGCAAGACGGCCATGCGGGCGGCGCTCGACGGCACGAGCGAAGTGGGCGCTTCGGTCATTGCCGGCGCCGCGACGACGATCGCCGTGTTCCTGCCCGTCGCGCTGATGCCCGGCATGATCGGACGTTTCTTCAGTTCCTTCGGCACCACGGTGACGGTGACGATCGCCATCTCCCTGCTCCTTTCGGTGACGCTGACGCCGTTTCTGTGCGCCAACCTGCTCGGACGCATGAAAAAGCCGGTCCGCTGGCAGGACTGGATGGAGAAACCGCTGATCTGGCTCGAGCGCGGTTACAGCCGCGTCCTGAAAGCCGCGGTCCGACACCGTCTCGCGACGCTGGCGATCTCCGTCGGCGCTTTCACCGCAGGCATTTTCATCGCCGGGAAGCTGGGCAGCGAATTCTTCCCCAACGAAGATCAGGGGCGATTCAACATCAGCGTGGAAATGGCGGCCGACGCTTCGATCGAGAGCACGCTCGCCTTCATGAAGGAGCTTTCCGAAACGGTCCAGCAGGATCCGCGGGTTTTGTATACCTACGGCAACGCCGGCGGCGGCGCCGGCTCGGCCGTGTACAAGGGGACGCTGCACGTCCATCTCGTCGACCGCAAGCTCAGGCCCTCGTCCGGCGCGATCATGCGCGAATGGCGCGAGAAGCTCGCCGCGTACAAGGACGTCGACATCAAGCTCGGCAACTGGGGCGGCAGCGATCTGACGCTGGTCATCCAGGGGCCGACCACCGAAGAGCTGGCCAAGCTCGGCGACGAGATCAAGGCCGACCTGCAGCGCGAAAAGCGCGGCCTCGCCGACATCGTCACCGACCTGCAGATGAACAAGCCGCGCATCAACCTCGAGCTCAACCGCGCCCTGGCGGACGACCTCGGCGTCAACGTGAGGACGCTTTCGTCCGAGCTCGACGCCTGGTTCGGCGGCACGACTGCCGGCACGTTCAACGACGAAGGATACCGCTACGACATCCGCATCCGCGCCGACGAACCCGGACGCAACACGCCGGATAAAGTGCTCAACACGCTCGTGCGCACGAACGGCGGCGACCTGATCCGCGCCGACGGTCTGGTCACGCCCGTCATGGATATGGCCCCGAACGTCATCAAGCGCTACAACCGGCAGCGCTCCATCCAGATCCAGGCCAATACCGAAGGGATCTCGCCCGGCGAAGGCATTCAGATCATGGAAGAGGTCTTCCGCCGCCACGCTCCGCAGAACGGGCTCTTCACGATGACGCCGGCCGGGGATTCCGAGAACATGCGGGAGAGCTTCGGTTATATCGTCACGGGCATCGTTTTCGCCATCGTGCTCGTGTACATGGTCATGGCCGTGCAGTTCGAATCGTTCCTGCACCCGCTGACGGTGATGTTCTCCCTGCCGCTCATGACCAGCGGCGCGTTCGGCTTCCTCTACCTGATGGGGCTGCGGCTGAGCGTCATGAGCCTGATGGGGATCATCCTTCTGATCGGCATCGTCGTCAACAACGCCATCATGCTCGTCGATTTCGCCAACAAGGAACGCGCCAAGGGCCTGGACAAGGTCACGGCGATGCTGAACGCCGGACCGCTGCGCCTGCGGGCCATCCTGATGACGACGACCTCGACGATGATCGGCACGCTGCCGATCGCCCTTGGCCTCAGCCTTGGCGGCGAAGTGCGCCAGCCCATGTCCGCGGCCGTGATCGGCGGCCTTTTCACCTCCACGCTGCTGACATTGCTCGTCATCCCCGTCGTGTATCTGTCGATGGACGATTTCGCCGATTTCGTCAAGGGCAAACTCCATCGCGCCAAGGCCGTGCGCCGCGGACGCCGGATGAAAAAGGCGGCGTTCTCGCAGACGAAAGGAGCGTAACATGAAACGGATCATGCGGGCGGTTCTTCTTGCGGTCGCTCTTCTCTGCCCCGCCGGGCTGCGCGCCCAGGACCTCTCGATCGGCGAAGCGATCGCCACGGCCTTGGAACAGAGCCCGACTCTCAACTCCCGGCGGCAGGAGCTCAACAAAGCCAAGGGCGGCGTCGTCCAGGCCCGGGGAAATTTTTTGCCGCGATTGAGCCTGACCGGCCAATACAGCGACAACCGTTCCCCCACCGTCAGCGGCACTTCGCGGACCGACAGCGTCAGCGCCGGCATCGCGTTGACGCAGAACCTTTACGCCGGCGGCAGGCACGCGGCCCAGCGGCGTCAGGCGCAGGCGACGCTGTCGCAGGCGGAACTCGGCGTGCGGGAAGCGGAAGAGGCGTTGGCCGTGAACGTTTACGACGCCTTTTACGGCGTCATCCTCGCGCGCGAGAAAGTGGCCGCGGCGCAGGACGCCGTGGAGACTTCCCGCACGCACGTGCGGGAAGTCCGGCAAATGCTCGGGGTCGGCCTGGCCAATCAGCTCGAAGTCATCCGCGCCGAACAGCAGCTCAGCGCCAACGAGGCGGCGCTGGCTTCCAGCCGCGGCGCCTTCGACGCTGAGCGCATCACGTTGCTGAACCTGATGGGGCTGGCGCCTTCCAGCGCGCTGCTCCCCAAGGGGACCCTCGAACTCGCCGATCCCCGGGGCACGGCGCAGCAGTCCGTCGAGCTGGCTCAAAAGCAGCGCGCCGACGTCGCCATGCTGGAAAAACAGATCGCGATCCAGTCGGAACAGATCAAGATCGTCCGCGGCGCCATGAAGCCAAGTTTCGATCTGAGCGCGGCCGCCGACTACTCCGATCCATATCGTAACCAGGACGCCGGCGACGACTCCTGGAAAGCGACGCTCACCCTCGAGATCCCGCTCTACGACCGCGGGCAGACCCGCGGCGAAGTCATGAAGGCGAAGGCCGTTCAGGAGCAGAACAAACAGGCGCTGCGGCAGAAAGAACTGGACGTCCTCTCGGAGATCGAGCTGGCCTGGGTCGAGATCGGCGACAGCGCCGTTCAAGTCGAAGCGCATCGCAAGTCGCTGGCATTGGCCCGGGAGACGCTGCGCCTCTCCCAGGTCGGTTACCGCGAAGGCGTGACGCCGCAGCTCGACCTGCTGGAAGCCCAATCCAACCTGACGGCGGCGCGCAAGGATTACAGCCAGTCGCTCTTCGACCATTTGATGAAAGTCGTCGCGTTGAAACGTGCCGAGGGAGCCTTGATTCCCTGGACGCTAGAGGGAAAAAAACGATGAAAAAACGTTTCTGCCTGATACCGCTGCTGGCGCTGACACTGTCGCCTCTTCGGCCGGCCCCGATCGCGGCGGCCCCCGCCGGGCCGGCCTATGTGCGAATCAAAGTGCTGCGCGCCGACGCGACGATCCGCGAAGGCTTCACGCAAAACACCTCGCTCGAGGCGCTGCAGCGCGTCGTCCTCTATCCGCGCGTCACGGGACGGCTGGAAAGACTGACCGTCGCCAAAGGCGCCGTCGTCAAAAAAGGACAGCAGATCGCCGTCCTCGCCCACGCCGAACAGGACGCCCAGATCGCCGCGGCCCGGGCCGCCGTCGCCCGCACCCGCGCCGAATGGGCCAACGCGCAGATCGAGCTGCAGCGGTACCAGCGTTTGAAAAAAGAGGGTTTCAGCACGCAGCAGCTGCTCGACAGCAAAGACACGGCCTATCGAAGCGCCCGCGCGCAATACGACGCCGCCAGATCCGATCTGGACCGCCTCACGGTCACCCGCGACGAATACATCATCACCGCTTCGATCGACGGCACCGTGCTGAACGACTATGCCCTCGCCCCCGGCGCCATGCTCTCCCCCAACACGCCCGTGGCGGAGCTGGCCGACCTGAGCGTTATCAAGGCGACCTTCCGCGTGCCGGAAAAGCGCTTTTACTCCGTCCATCCAGGCATGTCGGTGCTTCTCTCTCTCGACGCGCTCCCCAGGGAAGAGTTCAGGGCGCAGATCGTCGCAGTGGACGATTACATCGATCCGCAATCCCGCACCGCTTCCGTGGAAGCGCAGCTGGAGAACGCCGCGGCGGGCGACAAACTTCGCCCCGGCATGTTCGGGCGCGCCTTCGTCGTGGAACGGGAAGCCGTCGGCGCGTTCGTCGTGCCGACAAGCGCGCTGCGCCTCGACCGCGCCGCCGATCCGGAAAACAATGAACTGGTGCTGCACGAGCATGGAACGGCGAAAGTCGTCAAGGTCAAAACCGGCATCTCGCAGGGAGTCGATGTGCAAATCCTGGCGGGCCTGAAAGACGGCGACGAAGTGATCGTCTTCGGCGGTAACGCCCTCAAAGACGGCGATCCCGTCAGGCTGATGCAATAGAAAAAATTTCTAAATAAATGTTGGGTTGAGGCAAACGATATCCGTTCACCTCAACCCAACATTTATTTTAGAACCAGAATCCCTGTCATACTTAATTCTTGATAGAAAGTATTAACATAGTTTCCCGGGCGCTGCGGAGGAGTTCAGTCGCTCAGCACTCCCTCGACCGCTGCGCGGTCTGCGCAGCTCGCTTTGTGAATCTCCCCCGCAGCGCCTCTGTATCCGGCATTTTAATTGAGAAATAGTATCAGATCAGGACGATCCATTCTCCGCTTCTGTTATTTCCCTGGCGCGCTATTAGCTTTCTCTTACTGAGTGACCGAACATAATATTTCACAGCATTGACGTTCATTTCGAGTTGTCTTGCTAACTGGCTCTGCGAAACTGAACTGTTTGCTTTCATGGCATCGATGATTTTGATCTCGGTATCTGATAATGAATGTTTTTCATCAGAACGGGTGGAAAATTGGGTGGATTGGGTAGTTTCGATTACCCATTCACTCCCCGTTTTTCGATAGACCGTCACCTTGATGCCGTCCCCAAACTCAACAAACTTCGGTTCAGGCAGATTCATTGCCTTGCATTGGGAATACAAACGCGGCAATCCGGTTCCCCATCCCTCAATAATTTTCATGTAATAGAACGCTTCTGCGATGGCTTTATTTCGGCACTTGGATTTTCCCGTAAGAGCATCTTCCACACGCAGTCCGTCATACAGCATCCCCGGGGAATCCACTTCAACGCGGTCATCATAGATGGACACCTGAATGGAAGAAGAATCCAGATAACTACGATGCAGCACAGCGTTCGCAATCATCTCGCGAATGGACTGAATCGGCAGTTCATAATTATCTCTTTGGGAATCTTCTCCTTGAATTCGACGTATGCCCCCTCGCCGAAGAATTCTTTCTGAGCGATCATGACTTGTTCATTCCAGCGCGATCCGCCCGTCCGCGCCGTGGCGGAAGCTTTTGCCGTAGAACGCGCGCGCAGCGGCGATCAGGTATTCGGCGTCCTTGACGCCGGCGATTTCATAGCAGCTGTGCATGGCCAGCTGCGGCAGGCCGATGTCGACCGTCGGCACCGACAGGTGCGAGCCGCTGATGTTGCCCAGCGTCGAGCCGCCCGGCAGATCGGCGCGGTTGCTGTAGCGCTGCACCGGCACGCCGGCCAGTTCGCACAGCCGCGTGAAGACCGCGCCGGAAAGGCCGTCGGTCGTGTACTTCTGCGCGGCGTTGTACTTGATGACGACGCCGCCGTTCAACACCGGGAACTCGTTGCCGTCGGCGTATTCGGAATGCGCGGGATGGATCGCGTGGGCGTTGTCGGCGGAGATCATGAAGCTGTCGGCGACGGCCGCGCCGCGCTCGTCGGCGCTCATGCCCAAGCTTCCGCAGATGCGGCCGACGGTGTCCTCCAAAAAGGTGGAATTGGCGCCCTGGCGGCTGCCGCTGCCCACTTCTTCGTTATTGAAGACGCAGAACAGCGGCGCCGAAGCAGACGGTTCGCTTTCGCTCTCGACAAAACCGTTATAGCAGCAGAACACGCATTCGAGGTCGTCGAGCCGCGGCGAGGCGATGAACTCTTCGTTCAAACCCACCAGCGCGCCGGGCGTGCGCGGATAGAGGAACAGCTCCGTCGAAACGATCTCGTCCGCGCCGACGCCCGCGGCTTCGGCGACCAGACGGCGGAACGCGCCCTCCTCGCCCGCCGCGGAAAACAGCGGCAGCATGTCGACGTTGGCCTTGAGCTCGACGCCCTTGTTCATCTCCCGGTTCATGTGGATGGCCAGGCTGGGGATGACGAGCAGGTCGCGGTCGATGTCGATCAGTTTGGAGGCAAGCCCCGCGCCCTCCTTGACGAAGACGCGTCCGGCCACGGACAGCGGTTTGTCGAGCCACGAGCGCATGATGGCCCCGCCGTACCCCTCGACGCTGAGGCGCACCGTATTGCCCGCGGAAGGGACTTCGGCGTTCTGGCGCAGCTTGAACGTCGGCGAGTCGCTGTGCGAGGCCGTCAGCATGAAGCCGCGCAGCTCGCCCGCGGGGAGCCGGAACGCGATCAGCGACGATTCGCCCCGCGTTACGAAATATTTGCCGCCGCGCGCGAGCGCCCAGCGTTCGGACTCGCGAAGCGGCGCGTAGCCCTTTTCCCGCAGTCGGGAAGAAAGATTTTCGATCGCCTGGTAGCACGTGGGACTGCCGTTGAGAAAGTCGATCAGCCGCCGCGAAACGTCGTTTTTCATGAGGATCCCTCCGCTGTCATCGCAAAATTTTTACGGCCGCGCAAGGTCGTTGCCGCCGCACGCATCATAGCACGATCGCCTGGAATTGCCAAATCGCCGCGAAAGGTCGATAAAAAACAAAAATTTCTCCGGAACCTCTTGACTGACCAATATTGACCATATATAATGCAGCTGTGAAAAAGAAGCGCACCCCGAAAGGAGGGTTCTCCATGAACCTCAATAAATTGACGCAAAAATCCCAGGAAGCCCTGTCCGAAGCCCAGAACCTGGCCATCCAGCGCGGCCATCAGGAAGTCGACGTCGAACACCTCACGCTCGCCCTGCTCTCGCAAAAGGACGGGCTGATCCCCTCGATCCTCGAGAAGACCGGCGCCAACGCGGCGGCGCTGAGCGCCCGCACGGCCCAGCTTTTGGAGCGCAAGCCGCGGATCACCGGCGGCTACGACAAAGACCGCATCTACCTGTCGCAGAATCTGTCTAAAGTCCTGACCGACGCCGAGAAAAGGGCGCAGGCGCTTGGCGACGAATACGTTTCCGTCGAGCACCTGTTCGCGGCCATCCTCGACCTGCCCGGTCATCCCGTCGCCCAGCTGCTGGCCGAGGGCGGCGTCGGCGCCGACGCTTTTCTGAAAGCGCTCGAGAGCGTGCGCGGCGGCGCGCGCGTGCAGAGCGCCAATCCGGAAGAGACCTACGAAGCCCTGAAAAAATACGGCATCGACCTCGTCGAGTACGCCCGGAACGACAAGCTCGACCCCGTCATCGGCCGCGACGACGAGATCCTGCGCGTGATCCAGATCCTCAGCCGCAAGACCAAGAACAACCCCGTGCTGATCGGCGAGCCCGGCGTCGGCAAGACCGCCATCGTCGAAGGTCTGGCGCAGCGCATCCTCAAGGGCGACGTGCCCGAAGACCTGAAAAACCGCACCGTCTTCTCCCTCGACATGGGTTCCCTGATCGCCGGCGCCAAATACCGCGGCGAATTCGAGGAGCGCCTCAAGGCCGTCATCAACGAAGTGAAGCGCAGCGAAGGCCGCGTCATCCTCTTCATCGACGAGATCCACACCATCGTCGGCGCCGGCAGGACCGAAGGCTCGATGGACGCCGGCAACCTGCTCAAGCCGATGCTGGCGCGCGGCGAGCTGCACTGCATCGGCGCCACGACCATCGACGAGTACCGCAAGAACATCGAGAAGGACGCCGCGCTTGAACGCCGCTTCCAGCCCGTGATGGTCGATCCGCCCTCCCAGGAGGACGCCATTTCGATTTTGCGCGGCCTGAAGGACCGCTTCCAGGTCTATCACGGCGTGCGCATCACCGACGGCGCCATCGTCGCCGCCGTCACGCTCTCCGACCGTTACATCAGCGACCGTTTCCTGCCCGACAAGGCCATCGACCTGATCGACGAAGCCTGCGCCATGGTGCGCACGGAGATCAACTCCATGCCTTCGGAACTGGACGGCGTTTCGCGCAAGGTCGTGCGCCTGGAGATCGAAGAAGCGGCGCTGAAAAAGGAAAAGGACGACGCCAGCGCCGCCCGTCTGGCCGAGCTGCAGAAAGAGCTTTCCGACCTGAAAGACCGGCAGAAGGAACTGACGGCGCGCTACAATTCCGAAAAGGAAAAATTGACGGAAGTGCAGCAGCTGCGCCAGAAGATCGAAGCGACCAAGCACGACGTCGAAACGGCGGAGCGCCGGTACGATCTGAACAAGGCCGCTGAGCTCCAGCACGGCGTGCTGCCCCAGCTGCAGAAGGAGCTGAAAGAGAAAGAAGCCGCCCTGCGCGGCGCATCGGGCGACGGCTCGCTGCTGCGCGAGTCGGTGACGGAAAACGAGATCTCGCGCATCGTCAGCGACTGGACGGGGATCCCCGTCACCAAGCTGATGGAAGGCGAACGGGAAAAACTCCTCCACCTCGACGACGAACTCCACAAGGGCGTCATCGGCCAGGACGAAGCCGTTTCGCTGGTCGCCGACGCCATCATGAGAGCTCGGGCCGGCATCAAGGATCCGCGCCGCCCCATCGGTTCCTTCATCTTCCTCGGCCCCACCGGCGTCGGCAAGACCGAACTGGCCAAGACGCTGGCGCGGACGCTCTTCGACAGCGAAGACAACATGGTCCGCATCGACATGTCCGAGTACATGGAGAAGTACTCCGTCTCCCGCCTGCTCGGCGCGCCTCCCGGATACGTGGGCTACGACGAGGGCGGCCAGCTCACCGAAGCCGTGCGCAGCAAACCGTACAGCGTCATCCTCTTCGACGAGATCGAAAAAGCCCACCCCGACGTGTTCAACGTCATGCTCCAGATCCTCGACGACGGCCGCCTCACCGACAGCCACGGCCGCACCGTCGATTTCAAGAACACCGTCATCATCATGACCAGCAACCTCGGTTCCGATCTGCTGCTCGAAGGCGTGCGCGACGGGACGATCCCGCCGGACGTCAGAGACGGCGTCATGGATCTGCTGAAAAGCCGCTTCCGCCCCGAATTCCTCAACCGCGTGGACGACATCGTGCTCTTCTCGCCGCTGGACAAGGCGCAGCTCCGCAAGATCGTCGGACTGATCCTGAACGACCTCGCCAAGCGCCTCGGCGAGCGCCGCATTGCGCTCAACGTCAGCGACGCGGCCCTCGATTTCATCACCGAGCACGGCTACGACCCCGTTTTCGGCGCGCGCCCGCTGAAACGCTACATTAGCCACAACGTCGAAACGCTCGTGGCGCGCTACCTGATCGCCAACTCCGTCGTCGAAGGCGCCACGCTCTCTATCGACGTGCAGGGCGACCGGCTGGCGCTTTCCGCGCACCCGCCCCGGGAATAACGATATCAAAAACGAAAAGGTCACGGCAAAATGCCGTGACCTTTTCGTTTTTGCGGTGCGAAACGAGCGCCGGAGCGCGGGGCGATACGTTTTTTCCCGTATCCGCGCGTCCTGGCTGCGTCTGTGCTAGCGCCGCGAAGCGCGAAGCAGACGCCTCATTTCCTCCATGTTCGCCTTCAATTCCGCCTGCATCGCCTTCAGTTCGGCGATCTCCTGGCTCTGCAGCGCGTTCGTTTCGGCCTGCTGGGCGTTCGTTCGTTTCAGCGAGGTTACCTCGGCCTGCAGCTGAGCGTTCTCCTTCTGCATCACGTAGACGCTGTTCATGGGGCCCTTGCGGTAGCGTTCGGGGATCGCCTCCTTGTCTGCCTTCTTGCCGATCTTCCACGTCAGCCCGGCGTTGGCCATCGACTCGCCGTGGTGGGTGACGGACACTCCGGCGTGCACCATA